>JBCCWM010000270.1:0-6296 GCA_039193505.1 Pseudomonadota bacterium
GGGGTGATCGGCGGCGTCATCCTCTGCAAAGCGCTGAACTGTTGAAGATGAGGGGCATCTTCGCAGGAGCGGCGCTCTGGACCCTGACGGTCGCGCTGTCGACCACGGTCTTGACGCCCGTGCACGCAGCGAGCGGATGCCCCGAGTTCGGGGTGTCCGAGAAGGCCCAGGCCAGCTTTTGCGCGGAGCTCCTCAAAATCCTCTACGCCCCTGCTGCGCCCTCCCGCGATCGGGGATCGGAGCAGGGGGACAGGCAGAGCCAGAAGCTCCGCGATCTCCTTGGCTCTGACCCGCTCTGGGCGGAGGCCTATCGGAGCGATCCGAAGCGGACGCTTGAGCTGATTGCACGGATCCGAGGCGCGGGCGGCCTACAGCGCTGAGACATCCCAACCAGGAAGGCGCGGTGCCAGAGCTCCGCGCCTTTTTTTGTGCCTGGCCGGTTGGCGCAAAAAATGCGCCAACCTGCGCGCAGCGGGCGACCCGGCTAACGTTCTCTCAGGGGGCGATGTGCGCGGCGTCTTCGGCAGAGGCCTGCCGAACGGCATGCTGTTGCAAATCTGTCGGAAGGAGCCCAACAATGTTACATTCAGATAGCCCGAAGCTTGTCGTTCACGAGTGCCACGCGGGCCCACGACGAACGATCGGACGACGCGCGAAACCCGCGTTTGGTGTGATCGAAGGAGGTAAAGACTTGGACCGTGCAGAGTACCCTTCGACAAAGACCTCGCCGTCCCGAGATGACGTGTCCGGCGCGATGCAGCTCCTGGAGGCGACGCTCGAAGGCGAGAACTGGTTCCTCGAGGAAGTGCGCAACCAGATCTCGCGCACCGATCGGACGCCCGAGGGCGGCCTCGACCCGGCGGCGTATCCCAACCTCAGCGCTAAGACAGGTCACAATAACCTGATCCAGATCGCTCAGTTCTTCTTCTTTCTCGAAGCATTGGACTGCTCGTCTGCCGAGCAAATCTGCATGTTCATCGACGCGCACAATCGAAAGATACAACACCAGATTTCAAGTGGGAATTTTATCATGCGGGAGAGAGAGCTGAAGCGCGCGCTCTTCAAGGCCAATCGGAAAGTACAGGTCCGCGACACCATCGAGTATTATGGACGCCCGGTCTTTGCCGTCGGCGAGCTTGGGGACCTTATGATCGATGTTATGTCTCCGAAGACCACTGAGAACATGATCAAGGAGCTGGTGCAGGGCGGCGTCATGCGCCAGCGGGGCGTCGGGCGTGAAGATCCGCCGCCGACAACCGACCCGCGCCGCGTTTTGGTCGAGCCGACGGAAGCTCTGATCAACAGTTATGTCGAATCGCTCCAGCGCACCCGCCGCCGCCTAGCCTTGACCTGATCCACGCAAGGCAGAGTGTGGCAATTATTACGCTGTCCACACTGGAACCCTTGTTCGTGAGACCGTGTCCCCAACGCTGATACGTGAGGAGAGGGACGTGAGATCCAACAGCTTCAGGTTGAAATGGCGCGCCGGCTCCGTTGCGCTCGAGGGTGCACTGGTGCTGCCGGTCGCCCTTCTGCTGTTTGCGGCCGCGGCCCAGTACCACGCCTTCGCGAGCGCCCGGGTCTTCACCGAACAGGCCGCCTATGCGGCGGCGCAGAGCGCACTTGTCTACCTCTGTCCCGAGCCGGCTGAACGCTCGCCCGGGGCGGTGCTCGGCGCCCTCGATTGCGATGACGAGGCTGAGCGGTGGCGCAATGCCGCACGTTGGGCCCTGGTGCCCGCGGCGCCGTCTTCGGGGCAGGGCGGGTTCGGATCGGACTGCGACGCGTCAGCGCCGGGCTCCGACGCGCTCGCCGCGGCCGGGTTGCCCGGGTCCTACGATCCGGCCCTCAGAAACCGGCTCTGCTATGTGCACGGCGCTGGAACCGTCGAGGTGGAGGCCGTCTGGATCGACACGCCGACCGCCCGGCCGGGCGACCCTGTGTTCCGAGCGGTCCGCGCAACGGTCCGCTTCCAGGCGCCGATCACGGCACCGATCGGCCGGCTCTTTTCCGACGGTCAGCACGCCGATGGGCTGCCCTGGGCGTGGAGCACGGCGGAGGTCGTTCTGTCATGAGGTGGCGGCGTGGCAGCCTGATGCTCGTGGCGGCGGTGGCGTTGGTGCCCGCAGTGACCTCGCTTGCCGTTTCGATGAACTACGGTCAGGCCTCGCAGGACCGCCACGTGGCACAGGACGGGGCGGATGCGCTCGCCAACATGCACGCGGTCTGGACGGCGCGGAGCCTCAATCAGATCTCGATGAACAATGTGCAGGCGGTGCAATTGACGACCGTCGCGATCGGGTCGGAGGCGCTCGGCGAAGCGCTTGGCGCGCTTGAGCTGCAGGCGGGCATCGCGATCACGGCGATCGGGATCCACAGTCTCAGATGTCCGGGCTTTGGCTGGCCGCCTGCGGTGGCCGCGTGTTTCGCGGCCCATGTGGGCTATGCCGTGCCAGCCGTCGATGCGATCGCTTATGTCTCCCGCACGCAAAGCGATTTCGCGCCGGATCATGGCATTCGGGTCTCGCATGACGGTCTTGCAGCACTTGATGCAATGAACCGGGACATCGTGGCGCGGTTCCCTCGGGCTGTCGGCGAGATGGCGCAGGAGTATCTGCCCGATCTTCGTCTCGAAGCCGCGCATTACGCCGATCCGTGCGCCACACGGGGACGCTGCGGGGCCGGCGACATGCCGACGGGGATGTCGCTGCCGGTGGAGCCCGGCGGGAGCGCCGCGCGCGCAACCGCATGCCTTGGCCTCCGGCTTGGCACGCTCGGCGGGCGGACCACGTTTCAGGCCAAGGGTTTTGGCCTTGGCACCGGGCCGATGAGCGCTGGTGGCAGCAACGCAAACCCGGACGTTCAAAGCCACATTAACGTAACAACCGGGATCGGCGAGCGCCTCGAAGGCCTCTTCACCTATCTCGACGACCTCTACATGGTCTCGCCGAGCGGGCCAAACCGCTTTCCCCGCTATGCAAACTTTCTGCTGTCGCAGGACGACCGCGGGGGCAACGCCTTCTCCCGACGTTTCGTCTCGAAGGAGGCATACTTCTGTACGGGCTTCGGCGGGATCTACCCGCTCGACGCGCCGATCCCTGAGTTCTGGCGCCCCGTCGGCGGCGAAGGTCAGATGATCGCCGCGCCCGCCGACATGCCAGAGGCTTATCAGATCCTCGCCCTTGCTCAGAACGACCGGACCTCCCGTGTCGGCCTCGCACTTCTGACCGAACCCGAAGATGGGCACTTTGCCTACGCTCAGGCAACCGCGTTCAATCCCGACGGTGTCTCGCTCTTCTCGCAGAACTGGCGGGCGGAGCGGATGCCCGCGCGGCGCGTCGACACCCCGGCCGTGCTTGCCGAAGACCTCCGTCGCGATGCGCCCGCGGCCTTCCAGCCGCTCGCGGATGTTCTGGCGGACCTCACGGCGGATATGGGGGGGATCAATGCGCATTAGGCTCAAGTACCGGCGCGGCTCTCTCGCGCTTGAGATGACCATGGCGCTGCCGTTGCTCCTCATGGTGATGTTTGCCGCGGGATATGTGCTCGAGGCGATGATGTTCCGCCATGATGTGGCATTCGCCGTCCGAAATGGCGCGGTGCGCGCGGCCGCGGATCTGCCCTGCGACGGGACGGCTGCGACCCTCGACCCCCGAACGGGGACAGAACGCACGCTGACGCTCGACTGCCGCCGGATCGACGATGAGCGCGGGCTTCGGGTGGAACGGCCGTTCTTTCGCGCGATGACCGATCAGGCGCACCGCCATTGGGGCGGGTTCCTGCGCGACATTGATCCAGGTGCGCCCCTCGCCGGGGTCGTGGTGACCGGTGGCGGCACCGTGCGGGTGACCGATGTTGCCCTGCTGTCCGGCGCGTTCGGGGCGACGCCGACCGGCGCCACCCACAGACGTGTCAACGCCACCATCTGGTCCCACCACCGAACTCCCTGGCGGGAGGCCTATGACCCGGTCGTCTGGGACCGGCTGACCATGCGCGGCACGGGGCAGCTTTTCCCGCACGTGTTTCCGGCAGAGTGAAGGAGCGTTCGATGCGGTTTGAAATTGGGATCATGCATGCCCTCGGCGCCGCCATCGCGCTGTTCTTCGCGTGGCAATACTATGAGGGGATCAAACCCGAGACCTGGATTACGGTCGAGAAGTGGCAGGTTGACCCAGCGCTCGAGACACCGCTCGAGCGGGGCACCGCCCTTGAGGCAGAGCATTTGGTGGCCATCGAGATCGCGTTCCCAGAGGACCGCCGCAGCGAGTTTGTCTGGGCGCTCGACGCCGAGGACAGCATCCGCACGGCCCTTGTCGGGCAACGCCTGACCCAGACGCTGCAGCCCGGCACGTTTCTCGAACGCCGCTACTTCTTTGCCGACACGCTCCGCGATTTCGCGGCACGGGTGTCGCCCGGAAACCGAGCGTTCTCGATTGCGGTGGACGGTGCGGGCTCGCTGCTCAACTTCGTTGGCCCCGGCAGTCGGGTCGATGTGATCGGGTTGATGCCGGGGGGGCCGGACGACGCGCCGCCGGTCCCGGTGGTGATCCTTGAGGACATCGAAGTGATGGCGGTCGGTCCCTATGACGAAGTTGATGAGTTTGATCTGGAGGACGCCGGCACGTTTCGCTCGGTGACCTTCCAGGCGCCGCCCGAGAGGATCGCCCACTACCTTGCGCGGGCGGCCGAGATCGAGGGCGACCCGGTCCTCGTCCTCAGGGGCAGCCCTCAGGGAGGGACGGAATGACTGTCGCCCAAGACGTCCTCTGCATTTCCGACAGCCGCGGGCGCGCAGTCGGTCAGCCCGTAGCGCTTGAGGCGGAGTTCTACGAGATCGGCAATGACGGGATGCGCCATGCGGGCGCCAGCCCCTTTGTCAGCCTTCCGGGCAGTGGCGTCTCGCCCCTCCATGCGCGGATCCGCCGTCAGCGCGACAGCGGTCTCTGGGAACTCGAGGTGGTGAGCCACGCCTTCACCCAGCTCGGCGAGGAAGCGCTCGGCGAGGGCACGCGGAGGGTGCTGGAGCATGGGCGAGATCTTTGGATCGGCAACAGCCATCTCCAACTGATCTACGCCGATCTCAATGCGCAGGTGGACAGCGGCAGCGGCCGGCTCAGCGATCTGGAACAGCGCCTCAGCCTCGGCCTTCTTGAATATGAGGAGCGCAACAGGCGGCTCTTTGAAGGCAAGGATGCAGCGGAGCGCGAGGGCATCCTCAGCACGGAGATCGACCGCCTGATCGCCGTTGAGCTCGAGGCACTCTCGGCCCGGACCATACGGGTTTACTGCAAGGAGGCGTTGCGACGCCTTCTGATCTCGCGCTGTCTGACCTCAGGCGTGCCAGGGGACGTCCCGCTTCAGTACTCGCGTCTCAACTCCGACCAGCAGCGCCGCTCGCAGTCGATCCGGCAGAGCTACATCGCCGCGCTCGGCCTCCGGATCGTTCCCGGCGAGACTGAGGCCGATATCGCACGGATCAAGGCAGGGATGGCGGCGGCGCATGAGACGCTCGGCGCCGGGATCGAGGAGTACATGCAGCGCCTTCTGATCCGGGACGCGCTGCGGGAGAGCGTGCTCGGCCTCATATTCCGCCTCGGCCCGATCCAGTTCCTGCTCGACATCCCCAACATCAACGAGATCATGGTGAGCGGACATCGGCGGATCTTTGTCGAGAAGGCCGGGCGGATGTTTGACACAGGGCTCCCCCTCGCCTCCGAGCGGGAGCTCGTGCGGATCGCGGAGGTCATCGCGTCGCGCGACGGCAAAAGCCTGACCCAGCGCGACACGATGGTCGACGCACGTCTGCCCGATGGCAGCCGCGCCAACATCGTTCTTGCGCCCACAGCCCGGCAGGGCACGGCGCTGACGATCCGAAAGTTCGCGGCATCGCCCTACGCCCTGACGGACTTGGCTGCGCGGGACATGCTGACCGATCCGATGAGCCAGTTCCTCCGGGCCTGCGTCCTCGGGCGGCGCAACATTCTGATCTCGGGCGGCACCGGCTCGGGCAAGACCACGATGCTGAACGCGCTCGCACAGTTCGTGCCGGACCATGAGCGCGTGGTCACGATCGAGGACACGGCAGAGCTCGACCTGCCGATCGCCAACCTCGTCAGCCTTGAGGGGCGGCCCGCGAACGCCGAGGGGATCGGCGAGATCTCGATCCAGGCGCTGATGCGCAACGCCCTTCGGATGCGCCCCGACCGGATCATCGTGGGGGAGTGCCGGGGCCCCGAGACGCTCGACATGCTGCAGGCGATGAACACGGGCCATGACGGCTCGATGACGACGGCGCA
>JBCCWM010000271.1:0-6286 GCA_039193505.1 Pseudomonadota bacterium
GTCCATTCCGACGTAGACCTTCAGGCCGCGGTCAACGGGTTCATCGCCGACCACACCGCGACCGGGGCCAAACCCTCCGTCCGGCGCGCCGATCCCGACGCGACCATCGCCGCTCGAGCCCGAGGGGTCCAAGCGTTGGAGTCACTCCTCTAGATCCATGTCCGCGAACCAACGCAGCACAAAGATCCTGCGTTCAATGCGTCCGACGTCGCGCAAGGTGCTGGCCAGCTCGCTCTGGCATAGTGCGATGCGCGCTTCTGCAGGATGTGACTGAGGACGACAGCAGCGGCATCAGCGGCCAGTCGGAGATCTTCGGACCAGTTTCGATCGATCGGCTCGACCCTGACCGTGCCCCCAATCCTCGTGCGGATATCCGGGCATTCAGACGATGAATCGAAGAGACGGAGCCTCTTGGATGCCTGATCGCAGGCACGCGGCGCGACGTTACGGCCCAGGATCGCGCTCAGGGCGAAGACATGATCGGCGACGCCACCGCTGTCAGCGCAATGCGCGCGGATACTCAGCAGACCGCAAAGGATGAACGGTGCTTCGTGCCCCCGGTGGCTTTCGATCCGAGTGCCCGATTGATGCACCCGGCGCTCCCTCCGCTGGCCAGCGGACGTCGCTCTGCCCTGTCGAACCGAGATCGCGCGCGCCTCAGCCTCCGCGCCGCCGAGAGGTCCTGGCGCGCCGACGCCTCATCGTTTTGTGGACATTGGTGTATAGATCTCCGACAGTGCGGCATGGGCGCAGGACAGGGGGACGGAAATGAAATCACACTATCGCGCGGTTGTGATCGGCGGCGGGGTCGTCGGGGCCTCGGTGCTCTATCACTTGGCGAAACTTGGTTGGACGGATGTCTGCCTGATCGAACGGGACATCCTCACAGCGGGCTCGAGCTGGCACGCCGCGGGCGGGTTCCATGCCCTGAACGCAGATCCCAACATCGCCGGCCTCCAGGCCTACACCATCGATCTGCTGAGTGAGATCGAGCAGGTGTCCGGGCAGTCCGTCGGCATGCACATGACCGGCGGAATGACCTTGGCCGGCACGCCGGACCGGTGGGAGTGGCTGCAATCGGCCTACCGCATCTTCCAGTCCATCGGCATCGAGGATGTGCACCTGATCACGCCGCAAGAGGCCGGAGAGCTCTGCCCGGTGATGTCCACAAATGGCCTCCTGGGCGGCATGTGGGCCGACCGCGAAGGCTATGTCGACACGACCGGGACAGTGCACGCCTATGCCGGCGCGGCAAAGAAACACGGCGCCCAAATCATCGAGCACAACCGCGTGCTCGAGCTGATCGAGACCGCCGAGGGGTGGGAGGTCGTCACCGAAAAGGGCACGATCCGGACCGAGCATGTGGTCAACGCCGCCGGGCTCTGGGCGAAGCAAGTGGGCCGCATGGCGGGCATCGAGCTGCCGGTCTCGCCGCTCAACCACCACTACCTGATCTCCGACACCGTTCCGGAGATCGAGGCGCTGGACAAGGAGGTGCCGCTGGTCGTCGACCTCGAGGGCTTCACGTATATGCGCCAGGACCAAAAGGGGATGCTTCTCGGCATCTACGAGGTCAACCACGATCACTGGATGATGGACGGCGCACCGTGGGACTACGGGATGCAGCTCCAGCAGGAGGACACGGATCGGATCGAGCACGAACTGACGCTCGGGTTTGAGCGCTATCCGGTCCTGCAGGAGGTCGGCGTGAAGACCTGGGTGAACGGCGCCTTCACCTTTTCGCCCGACGGGAACCCTCTGGTCGGGCCAGTGCGGGGCAAACGCGGGTACTGGTGCGCCTGCGCGGTGATGGCGGGCTACCTGCAAGGCGGCGGTGTCGGCAAATCGCTGGCGGAGTGGATGATCCACGGCGAACCCGAAGCGGATGTCTTCGGCATGGACGTGGCGCGCTACGGCGACTACGCACAGAACAAGCGCTTCATCAAAGAGACCACGGGTCAGTTCTACTCCCGCCGGTTCGTGATGACCTACCCGAACGAGCAGCTGCCGGCGGGCCGTCCCCTGAAAAAGGCGCCGGCCTACGACGCGATGACCCGCGCGGGCTGCCAATGGGGAGCGAGCTGGGGGCTGGAGGTGCCGCTTTACTTTGGCCGAACCGCCAATTTCTCCGAGACGCCGACGCTGAAGCGCTCGAATGCGTTCGAGATCGTCGCGGAGGAGTGCAAAGCGGTGCGCGAGGCCGTGGGCCTCCTCGATATCTCGGGCTTCTCCCGCTACGAGGTGACGGGCGCGGGCGCAGAGGCGTGGCTCGACCGGGTGATGGCCTCCGCGCTGCCAAAACCGGGCCGGGCGAAACTGGCCCCAATGCTCAGCCCCGAGGGCAAGCTCAAAGGCGATCTGACCGTGTTCAACTGGGGCGATGGCACCTGGTGGATCATGGGCAGCTACTACCTCCGCGCCTGGCACATGCGCTGGTTCAGCGATCACATGGACCCGGATGTGGAGGTCCGCGACATCTCCGATGCCATTGTGGGCTTCAGCCTCTCGGGGCCCAACAGCCGCAAAGTGCTCGAGGCGCTCACCGACGCACCGATTGCGGATCTGCCCTTCATGGGCTGCGGCGTCTTCGACATCGGCATGCTGCGGGTGAAAGTCGGGCGTCTCTCGGTCACGGGGGAGTTGGGCTACGAGATCCACTGCCCGGCGGCTGAGCACATCACACTCCGCGAGACGCTTCTTGCGGCGGGCGTGGATCTCGGCCTCCGCGAAGTGGGGTTCAACGCGCTCCTCAGCTTGCGCCTCGAGAAGAGCTTCGGGATCTGGAGCGCTGAGTTCACCCAAGCCTACACACCGGGGCAGACCGGCATGGACCGGTGGATCGCCTGGGACAAGGGCGCCTTTGTCGGACGGGACGCAGCGATCGCCGAACGCGACAGCAACGCGCCAACGCAAAAGGTGGTGACGCTCGAAGTCGACGCCACCGATGCCGATGCCAGCGGCTTCGAACCGGTCTGGCGAAACGGCACGCGCGTGGGCTTCGTGACGTCGGGCGGGTATGGCCACACGCTCGGCAAATCGCTGGCCATGGCAATGATGGACCAAGAGGCCTGCGCGGAGGGCACGGAACTCAGCGTCCACATCGTCGGTCAGGAGCGCGCCGCGCGCGTGATCGCGCCCTCGCCCTACGATCCGCACGGCACGGCAATGCGCGCATGACGTCCGAGACCGAGGGCCGCACGCGCAGCCGCCGGCGACGCGGACGCGCGGACCCTCCGCCGGAGGGTCTGCGCGATGTCGACTACCGTCGCTTGCGCAACCCGTTCCCGGCCATGGACGTCTTTCCGGCCGATCGGATCGAGGACATGCACCAAAGCGCGCTCCGCATTCTGGAGGAGCTCGGGATGCGCGTCCTCCTGCCGGAGGCGCGCGCGATTCTGGCCAAGGCGGGCGCACGGATCGACGGCGACATGGTCTTTGTCGGCCGCGACATCGTCGCGGCGGCACTGAAATCGGCGCCACGCTCGATCAACTGCCGCGGCGGCGCGAGACACCGCGACATGGTGCTGGAGCTCGGCAGCCTCGTCTTTCAGGCCGGCGCCGGCGCGCCGCATGCGACAGATCTCGTGCGCGGCCGGCGGCCCGGCTCGGCGCAAGACTACATCGAATACCTCCAGCTCACCCAGCATTTCGACGTCTTCCACATGGTCTCCCCCCAGGTGGAGCCGCAGGATGTCCCGACGCATCTGCGCCACTACTTTACAACCGAGGCCCAGCTGACCTGGTCCGACAAATTCCCCTTCACCTTTTCGCGCGGCTCGGCACAGGTGATGGACTGCTTCGAGATGATCCGGGACTATCGCGGCCTCTCCGATGACGCGTTCCGGGCGGCGCCGCACACCTACACGGTCATCAACACCAACAGCCCGCGCACATTGGACGTCGCCATGGCCCAGGGGCTGATCGACTTCGCGCGGAACGGCCAGATGTCGATTGTGACGCCCTTCACGCTGATGGGCGCCATGGCGCCGATCACAGTCGCGGGATCCGTGACCCTCAGCCATGCCGAGGCGCTCCTCGCGATCACCCTGACCCAGCTCACTGCCCCCGGGGCGCCGATCTGCTACGGGACGTTCACCTCCAATGTCGACATGAAATCCGGCGCGCCGGCCTTCGGCACGCCGTCGCACTTCCAGGCTTCGCTGGCGGCCGGGCAGATGGCGCGGCAACTCGGTCTGCCCTGGCGATGTGCCGCGGGGTCTGCCTCGAACGTGAACGACGTCCAGGCGGCCAACGAAAACCAGCTCGGCCTCTGGGGCTGTCTGATGGCTGGGGCGACCGTCATCATCCACGCCGGCGGTTGGCTGGAGGGCGGGCTGACAGTGTCCTATGAAAAGCTCGTGACCGATGCCGAGGTGCTGAACATGATCGCTGAGCTCTGCAAGGGCGCGACCGCCGAGACAGATGACATCGGCCTCGACACCGCCATCCGCGAGGTCGAGCCGCAGGGCCACTTCTTCGCCGCGAGCCAGACGATGGCGCGCTACAGCACGGAGTTCTACCAACCCATCGTGCATGACTACGCCAATTTCGGCACCTGGACAGAACGCGGTGCCGTTGACGCCAGCCACCGCGCGACCGCGATCTGGCAGGCGATCGTCGACGCCAAGGCGCAACCCGGCGCCGATCCCAGCCGTGTGGGGCCGCTGCAAGAGTTCATCGCCAAACGCACTGCAGAAGGCGGTGCCCCGCCCGAGGGTTGAGATGACTGTCGCACCGCCCGACCTCGTGGACAAAGCCCCCCACGGCAACAGCAAAGTCACGCGCCAGGACTGGCTGCAGGCGGCCCGCGACACGTTGGTCAGCAAGGGCGCGGCCGATGTGAAGATCCTGACGCTCTCGCGCGACTTGGATGTATCGAGGTCGAGCTTCTATTGGTACTTCCGCGATCGCACGGACCTGCTCAACGCGCTGCTCGCGGAGTGGGAGACCCGCAACACGCGCTGCATTGTCGACCATTGCGCCCGACCCGCCGACAGCGTGACCGCCGCCGTCTGCAACTTCTTTGAGTGCTTCATCGACGTGCGTCTGTTCGATCCGGGTCTCGATTTCGCAGTCCGCGAATGGTCGCGCCGCGACCCCGAGATCCGCGCCAAGATCGACGCCGCAGATGCCCAGAGGCTGCACGCCATCGAGGCACTGTTCCTCCGCTTTGGCTTCAATGCCGGCGAGGCCGACGCCCGGGCCCGCATTCTCTACTTCATGCAGCTTGGCTATCACGCGCTGGAGGTCACCGAACCCCTCGACATGCGGCTCGGGCGGCTCGAGGGGTATCTGATTGGGTTCACAGGGACGCCCGCCACGCCCGAGCTGATCGATCGCTTCCGGGCCCGCGCCGCAGCGCTTGGCGGTGCAACATGACCCGGTACTCGGCTTGGAGCCTCTTTCGCGAGGGTCTGCGCGCCGGACGGGGCTGGGGTCAGGCGTGGCGCAGCCCTGACCCGAAGCCCGCCTATGATGTCGTCATCATCGGCGGCGGCGGCCACGGTCTCGCGACGGCCTACTACCTGACCAAGAACCACGGCATCAAAAACGTCGCGGTGCTCGAGAAAGGCTGGCTCGGCGGCGGCAACACCGGGCGGAACACGACCGCAATTCGCTCGAACTACTTCTATCCCGAAAGCGCCGCGCTCTACGACAAGTCCGTGCAGCTCTATGAGGGGCTCTCGCGCGACTTGAACTACAATGTCATGTTCTCGCAGCGCGGCATGATGGTCTGCGCCCATTCCGAGCCCGAGATGGAGATGGCCGCGCGCCAATGCAACGCCATGCAGCTCAACGGCGTGGACGCGGAACTCCTCGATGCGGCTCAGGTTCGAAAGCTGGAGCCGGCGCTGAATTTCGGGCCGACCATGCGCTATCCGATCCATGGCGGCGTGTTGCAGAAACGGGGCGGCACCGGGCGCCACGATGCCGTGGCCTGGGGTTTTGCCCGGGCCGCCGACGCGGCCGGGGTCGACATCATCCAGAAGTGCGAGGTCACCGACATCCTGATCGAGGCGGGACGGTGCACCGGCGTGAACACGACCCGCGGCGAGATCAAAGCCGGCGTCGTCGGCGCCGCGGTCGCAGGCCACAGCTCGGTTCTGGCCGGCATGGCCGGCGTCGAGCTGCCGATCACGTCCTACGTGCTTCAGGCCTTCGTCTCCGAGCCGATCAAACCGGTGCTCAACCGCGTGGTGCTCTGCCCGCCCTTCGGAACCTATGTCAGTCAGTCGGACAAGGGCGGCCTCGTGATCGGCGGCGGGCTCGACCGCGTGCCCTCCTA
>JBCCWM010000272.1:0-6283 GCA_039193505.1 Pseudomonadota bacterium
GAAGCCAACCCCGATCTCGCGGTAGCCGGAGCTCAGCATGTTGCGCTGGTGCCCGTCCGAGCCCCAGAGGCTCGCGTGGCGGGCCGAGATCTGACTGTCGCTGTAGTCGTTCGCTCGGCTCGACCAGGCGAGGTTCTCGCCGACACCTGCGCCGTAATCAAACCGCGCCGCCCGCGTTGTGGGAGAGCTCCCATCGAGGCCCGTGTGGCTGAAGTAGTCCTGCGCCTCCATGTCGTCCGAATGCGCCTGCGCGGCGGCATCGAGCGGTGCGACCACGGCCAGCGGCTGGACCCCCGAACTGGGTGAGCCGGAGGCCAGATCATCCGAGAGGCGCGCCGCTTCGGCGGATGGGTCGGCGCGCGCCCGGTTGATCAATTCGACCATCAATTGCTCGATTGCATCCGGTCCGGCGAAGTCAAGCGCATAGGCGCTGTCGGGCAGGGCAGGCGCTGGCACAGCGTGTCTCCAAATCTGTCTTGCGGCCAGGAGAGGATGCGTCAGCGCGGAGGCAAAAGAAAGGCGGCGGCCGCAACAGTGCCCCCTCGTGGGCAGGTTTTTGCCGGCTTCGTCAACAGATTACAAAGATTGCACCCGTCCGCCTCGACAGATGGGCGGGAGCCCAATCGAGGGCTGGGCCCGCGGCGTGACGAGCCACTAAGGGATGGAAGGACACCAAACTGAAGCCGGCCCTCGCGCCGCTCAGCGGCGGGCGAGGCGCGCCCCTCACGGCTCTGCAAACCTGCCCGGAACACCAGTGAGGGCTGGCCTGATCACGTCCAGAACCACCGTCTCCGCGATCTCCCGGGCACGTCTGGATGGCTGTCGTTCTGGTCCCGTCAGCCCCCCGGGGCAGCTCACCCAGTGTCCAGGGCGCCGGTCCCTCGGAACTGCCGATGGGCGCGCCCCAGAATTGTCGTGACGGGCGGCGGTCACGCCCCGTCGGGCACGGGATGGCGGGCTCAGCGCTTCAGGATCGAGCGTCCGGCGAAGACGGCGGCGGACCCGAGCTCCTCGTCGATGCGGATGAGTTGGTTGTACTTGGCGAGGCGGTCTGAGCGCGAGAGGGAGCCGGTTTTGATCTGGCCGCAATTCGTGGCGACGGCGAGATCCGAGATCGTCGTGTCCTCGGTCTCGCCCGAACGGTGGGACATCACACAGGTGAAGGACGCGCGGTGGGCCATGTCGACGGCCTCGAGCGTCTCAGACAGGCTGCCGATCTGGTTGACCTTGACAAGCATCGAGTTGCCGCAGCCCTTTGCAATGCCATCGGCGAGCCGCGTGGAGTTCGTCACAAAGAGATCGTCGCCGACCAGCTGACACCGGCCGCCGATTTTGTCGGTCAGCGCCTTCCAGCCGTCCCAGTCATCCTCGGCCATCCCGTCTTCGATCGAGATGATCGGGTACTGGTCCACCAGCGCCGCGAGATAGTCGGCATTCTCGGCTGAGGAGAGCGTCTTGCCCTCACCCACCATGTCGTAGACCCCGTTCTTGAAGTACTCTGTCGAGGCGCAGTCGAGCGCCAGATAGACCTGCTCACCCGGCTTGTAGCCGGCCTTCTCGATCGAGCTCATGATGTAGTCCAGGGCCTCCTTGGTCGATGAGAGACCCGGCGCAAAGCCGCCCTCATCGCCGATGCCGGTGTTGTGACCGGCCTCCGATAGCTCCCTTTTCAGCGTGTGAAAGATCTCCGAGCCCCAACGGACCGCGTCGCGAAGGGTCGGCGCGGCAACCGGCATTACCATGAACTCCTGGATGTCGATCGGGTTGTCCGCATGCTCGCCGCCATTGATGATGTTCATCATCGGAACGGGGAGCGTGCGGGCCGCGGTGCCGCCCACATAGCGAAAGAGGGGCAGGCCTACGCTCTCGGCGGCTGCCTTGGAGGTGGCGAGGCTGACGCCGAGGATGGCGTTGGCGCCGAGGCGGCCCTTGTTGGGGGTGCCGTCGAGCTCCCGCATGGCCTGGTCGATGTCTTCCTGCTCGGTCGCGTCCTTGCCGATGATCACATCGGCGATCTCGGCGTTGACCGCCTCGACCGCCTTCAGGACGCCCTTGCCTTTGTACCGGCCCTTGTCGCCGTCGCGGAGCTCCACCGCCTCATGCGCGCCGGTCGACGCCCCGGAGGGCACCGCGGCCCGGCCGAGGCTGCCATCCTCGAGCGTCACGTCGACCTCGACGGTCGGGTTGCCGCGGCTGTCGAGGATCTCGCGCGCGGTGATGTCGATGATGGTGCTCATTGGGGCTTCTCCTCCTGACGGTCTGGGCCGCGCGCCACCTTTAGCGACCCCACGCGCGATCACAAAGCCCTCACGTCCGGGGCGGTCGGGCTCAACTCTTCGTGGCTGCGCTTTCCTTGTGGGTGGGTCGACGGCATGTCCTGTCCCACATTACTCAACTCGGAGAGCCCGATCATGAATTCCACCCGTCGCACCGTCCTGACCGCAGCGCTCGCCCTGCCGGCACTGACCGTCGTTCGCCCCGCGCTCGCCATGACCGACGCGATCTATGCGGAAGGTGGCGTCGCCATCGACGGCACCGACGCCGTGGCCTACTTCACCGAAGGAAAGCCCGTTGCAGGGTCCTCCGACCACACGTTTGACTGGAACGGCGCGACGTGGCGCTTCTCATCGGCCGCGAACCGCGACACGTTTGCCGCCGATCCGGAGGCATACGCCCCGCAATATGGCGGCTACTGCGCCTGGGCGGTGAGCGAGGGCTACACCGCCTCCACCGTGCCGGACGCCTGGCGGATCGAGGAGGGCAAGCTCTACCTCAACTTCTCGCGCCGCGTTCAGCGCCGGTGGGAGCGCGACATCCCCGGCCACATCGCCCGCGCCGACGCCAATTGGCCGGGTGTTCTGAACTGAGACCGTGCTAGCATCGCGTCGGAGAGGGGACCGGCGCGATGCTGACAATTCTGACGGCCAGCAAGGATTTCAACGATCTCTGGGTCGGCCACCGCTTTCTCAACGCGCACGGTCTGCACCGCGGCCGCGTGCGCTTCGCCGATCTTGCGCGGCGGGTCCGCACAACACAGGCATCGAGCGACATCACTCGGACCCTCGCCGCCGATGGATGCGTTGCCGTTGAGCGGTTCCTTCCCGAGGAGGTATTCGGCCGCCTTCGGGACAACGTGGAGGGCCGGGTTGAGGCGCTGAGCCGCGCGCATCCCGCGGGCAACGGGGGCGACGGGTTCGGATCGAAGCGCCCCTTTCCCGGCGGCTTCGATCGCCACGATGGCGGCACGCTCAACCGTTTCATCGAGATCGACTGGGAGGCCATGCCCGAGGCGGCGATCTTTGCTGCGGATCCGCGGCTGGCCGCGCTCTCGCGTGTTGCCGTTGGCCGCAGCTTTCCCGCGCGGCGGCTCTCGATCTATCTCACGCGCTCCGGGGCGGAGGGGACGGGTCACGACATCCAGTCGGACCTCCACCGCGACACGTTCCACGCGACGCTGAAGTTCTGGTACTTCCTCCGCCCCGTGACGCGTGAGGACGGCCCGTTTGCCTATGTTCCCGGCAGCCACCGCCAGACCCACGCCCGTCTGGACTGGGAGGACGCGGAGGCGCGTCGGGTCACGAGCTGGCCGCGCGGTAAGCGCCACGGCGCGTTTCGGATCGATCCCGCCCGTCTGTCCGACCTGGGTTTGCCGCCGCCGCGGCTGTTCGCCGTCCCCGCGAACACTCTGGTGCTGGCCGACACCGTTGGGTTTCACAACCGGACGCCCGGGCATTCAGGTGCGGAGCGGCTTGCGCTCTATGGCGCTCTGCGCCCATGGCCCTTCGCGCCGGTCTGAGCGGTCAGCCCGCTTTCTCTGCGCGCTTCGCCGCGTCCCAGAGCTGGTCCATCTCCTCCAGGTCGCTGTCTTTGGGCGCGCGCCCGTCGGCGGCGAGGGCCGCCTCAATCGCCTCAAACCTCCGGGTGAATTTGGCATTGGCGCGTCGGAGCGCGGCTTCGGGGTCGACCTTCATGTGCCGCGCGAGATTGGCCACCACGAACAGGAGATCGCCGAGCTCCTCCTCCCGCGCGTCCTCAGTCTCGGCCTGGATCACCTCAGCCGCCTCCTCGGTCAGTTTCTCAAGCACGTTGTCCGTCGTCGGCCAGTCGAACCCGACCCGTGCCGCCCGGTTCTGGAGCTTGACCGCGCGCAGGAGCGCGGGCAGCCCGAGCGCCACGCCCTCCAGGACACCCGCAGGTCCCCTTTCCTGGGCCTTGATCGTCTCCCAGTCGCGGACTTGATCCTCCGCCGTCTTCTCGCGGCTCTCAGTGCCAAAGACATGGGGGTGGCGGCGATACATCTTCTCGGCCACCGCCTCCGCCACCTCGTGGAAGTCGAACGCGCCGTCCTCCGAGGCCATTTGCGTGTGGTAGACGACCTGGAGGAGAAGATCGCCAAGCTCGTCCTTCAACTCCCCCATCGCGGCGCGCTCGATCGCGTCGGCGACTTCGTAAGCCTCTTCGATGGTATAGGGTGCTATGGTTTCGAACGTCTGCTCGATGTCCCAGGGACACCCGCTCTCCGGGTCGCGGAGACGGCGCATGATCTCGAGGAGGCGGGGCATGCCGCCACCCGGCGTCCCTACGATGTCGTCGGACTGTGTCATGACGCCGGACCATAATCGTCGTAGCGCGCGATGCAATTCCGCCTTGCTCCGAAGGACGGCTTAGGGTCCGATGACCGAAATCGGAACGCAGGATCCCATGCCCGTCATCAACCGCATTGCCGACTATGCCGCCGATATGACCGCATGGCGGCGCCACCTCCACGCCCGCCCAGAACTTCTGTTCGAGACACATGAGACCGCCGCATTCGTGGCCGAGCAGCTCCGCACCTTCGGGGTCGACGAGATCCACGAGGGCGTCGCGACGTCCGGGGTCGTTGCCGTGATCGACGGACAGGGCCCGGGCCCGACGATCGGTCTTCGTGCGGATATGGACGCGCTGCCGATCACGGAGACGCGCAACCTCCCCTACCGCTCCGAGCGGCCGGGCAAGATGCATGCCTGCGGCCATGACGGCCACACGGCCATGCTCCTCGGGGCCGCGCGGTATTTGGCTGAGACGCGGAACTTCTCGGGCCGCGTCGCCCTCCTCTTCCAACCGGCGGAGGAGGGCGGCGGCGGCGGCAAAGTCATGGTCGACGAAGGCGTGATGGAGCGCTACGACATCATGCGGGTCTTCGCGCTCCACAATTGGCCGGGGCTCGATTTTGGTCGGATTGAGCTGACCGCGGGCCCGACAATGGCCTCCGGCGATCAGTTCGACATCGAGATACGCGGCCGTGGGGCTCATGCCGCCTATCCGCACAACTCAACAGATCCAATCGCGATTGCGATGACCGTCGCCCAGGCGATGCAGATGATCGTCGCGCGCACCGTGAACCCGCTCACACCGGCCGTTGTCTCGATCACACGGATCGATGCCGGCACGACCTACAATGTCATCCCTGAGGTCGCTCGGCTCGCCGGCACAGTCCGGACCCTCGACGAGGAGGTTCGCCAGGACGTCGCCCGCCGCATTGAGGGGCTGGCGACGCGGATTGCGGAGGGCTTTGGCGCGACGGCTGAGGTCTACTACTCGTTTGGATATCCGGTGACCGTCAACGACGCGGACGCGGCCGCCTTTGCGGCGGAGGTGGCGCGCGACGTCTGCGGGGATGCGTCCGTGCGCGATGATCGCCCGGCCGAGATGGGCGCGGAGGACTTTTCCTACATGCTCAATGCGGTGCCCGGTGCCTATGTGTTCCTCGGCCAGGGGGACAGTGCCGGTCTTCACCACCCGGAGTATGACTTCAATGATGCGGTGGCGCCGATCGGCGCCTCCTATCTTGCGCGCTTGGTTGAGCGGGCGCAGCCCCGCCAAGACGTCAAAGCGTGACCTGAAGGCGCTCAAGCGCGCGGAAGTGGTAGCGGTCCGCGAAGCGAGGCGCCTCCTCCAAGGCGAGCGTCGGATGACAGGCGAAGAGCGTCTCGAGAGCAATCTGAAGCTCAAGCCGCGCCAGAGGGGCCCCGACGCAGAAGTGGATCCCGGCGCCAAAGGCCAAGTGCGGCGCCGCTGCCCGGTTCGGGTCGAACACGTCCGGATCGCGCACCGCCTCCGGATCCCGCCCTGCAGCACCCAGCACCAGTGCAATGCGCTCACTCGCGGCGAAGCGCTGGCCGTCGATCTCGACGTCTTCCCGCGCGCGCCGCTCGAACACATGGAGCGGGGGATCGAAGCGCAAGATCTCCTCGACGAGCCCGGACCCGCCCCGCCGCCCGCTCTCGAGCATCACTTTGGCTCC
>JBCCWM010000273.1:0-6283 GCA_039193505.1 Pseudomonadota bacterium
ATCCGAAGCTCCGTCCCGACATTGTACTTGCAGATCGAGGTGGTCCGGGCGAGGCGCGCGCGCTGCGCCACCGGAACGCCCGAGCCGCCATGGATCACGAGGGGCACATCCGTCATTGCGTCAATAGCGGCGATCCGAGCCTCGTCGAGCCCACCCTCCCGGTTCTGCTGGAGGTGCACATTCCCAACTGAGATTGCCATCGCATCGACACCTGTCTCGCGGGCAAAGCGGGCGGCCTCGTCCGGGCCTGTCCCCTCTGAGGCCGCCCCCTCCGCATAGCCCACGAAGCCGATCTCACCCTCGCAGGAGACACCTGCGCGGTGCGCGATCTCAACGATCGCTGCCGTCTCTGCGATGTTCTGGACAAGAGGCAGGCGGGAGCCGTCGAACATCACGGAGGTGAAGCCGCTCTCGATCGCGATCCGACACTCCTCAACTGTAAAGCCGTGGTCGAGATGGGCAACAACGGGCACAGTGGCCTCCTCCGCCAGCGCGCGGAACATCGCGCCGAGAACCGGAAGGGGCGTGTGTTTCCGGCAGGACGGCCCCGCCTGCAGGATCACGGCGAGGCCTTCGGCCTCCGCCGCGCGGGCATAGGCGCGCATGTCCTCCCAGCCGAGCGTCACAAGGCCCGCCACGGCATATCCCCCCTCAAGGGCGGGCTGCAGCACATCAGCGAGCGTCGCGCGGGTCATTTGAACTTGGCCACCATGTCGAGAATGCCCGGAATGGTGTGGAGCTGCTCGGCATGGGTCGGCTCGAAGTACTGAACGAGCGAGCGCTGCGAGAGCCCGCCGAGGATCGTGAAGTAGTACATCTCGTAGCCCGGCATCACCACGCAGGGATGATAGCCTTTGTCGATGCAGATGGTGGAGCCGTCGACGATGTGATGCGCCTCTCCCGGCCCCGTCTCACCTTTTTGGAGGATCTGCACACCGGAGCCGTAATTCGGGCGGAAGCGGAAATTGTAGGTCTCGTCGTGGCGCGTCTCATCGGGCAGCCGGTCGGTGTCGTGCTTGTGCGCCGGGAACCCGGACCAGCCCCCCTGCCCCACGGTGTAGAGCTCCGAGACCAGCAGCCGGCCCACGCGGTCCCGCTGTTTCTGGCCAAGGATGTGCTTGATCTTGCGATGGGTCTTGGTGTCGTCGGAGCCGTATTGCACAAGGTCGAGCTCATCGGAGCGCACTGCGAAGGGCTCAAACACCCCGTCGAACTTCGCACCTGCCACGAAGACCTCCGCCGCCTCCGAGCGGCACGTGATCTCGGCCGTTGCGCCTGTCGGCACGTAAACGCCCTCGGGCTCGCCATCCCAAACATCCGTTCCGCGCCCGCCGAGACCCGTGGCTGAGAAGGCGCCAACAGTCACGTCGACCGTGCCCGTCGCCGGCACGATGCAGGTCTCGTAGCCCGGAACGGTGTAGCTGAAGCTCTCACCGGCGGAGAGCTTGACGATGTTGAAGTAGTTGAGCGGGACCGTGGCGTGGTTTGCGTCCACAATGGGCAGGTTTTGGTTGTCGAAGGGGGGGATGTGCATCTCAGCCTCTCAGGCGGCGCGCGGCCCGGGATGGGCGGCTAGGAACTCTTGCAGGTCGGCCTCATCGGGGAGGGCGGGACCACAGCCCGGGCGCGAGACGACAATGGCGGCGCATGCGGACCCGCGGAGAACCGCCGCCCGAAGATCCTGCCCTGCCGCGAGCCCCGAGAGGAGCCCCGCCATAAAGCTGTCACCGGCCCCGTTGGGCTTCAGCGCAGTGACAGGGTAGATCCCTGTTTCGATCTCGGTGCCTTCGAAGAAGGTGATCGCCCCCCGTTCGCCAAGCTTGTAGATCACAAGCGCCGCCCCCTCGGCGGCGAGCGACCTCGCCTTGGCAAGGCCCGCGTCGCTTCCGGCCATAAAGGCGAACTCCTCATCATTGCCGATGATGGCATCCGAGAGAGCACCTGCGCGCGAGAGGACTTCGGCCGCAACCTCGGCCGACGGCCAGGAATAGGGACGGTAATCGATGTCGAAGATGACCGGCATCCCGACGGCCCGGGCGCGCTCCAGCGCCTCGAAATGGGCGGAGCGGGACGGGTTCGCTGCAAACGCGGTGCCCGTGACGACCAGCGCGCCGTAGGCTGCGTAGTCGACCTCAGCCACATCCTCCGCCGTCACTTGAAAATCGGCGGCGTTGTTGCGGTAGATGACGTTCTGAAAGTCCTCGATCACGCTTTCATAGACGGCGAGCGACGTCCTAACTTCGCCGCCGACCGCGCGGACATAGGCCGTGTCCACGCCATAGTCCCGCAGCCGGTTCACGCAGAACCGCCCGACCGCATCATCCGAGACCGATGTGACCAGCGCCGCGTGTCCGCCAAACTTCGCGAGCCCCGCCGCGATGTTGGCCGAGGACCCACCGAGGCCCGCCCGGAACGTCGTTGCATCGACACTCCGAACGCCCGGGGGATCGGCGAACATGTCCATGCCGGCGCGCCCGAAGACGAGGAACCGGTTTCGGGTCATCGCCTCCAGAAAGACGCTCACGCGCGCCCCTCTGTGTTGCCGGCGGGCGCGTCGTCGAGGATCTCGGGATAGGGATAGTTGAGGCCGAGAAGCTGCCGGAGATCCGCACTCGCCCCCTCAACGAGCGAAGCGGGGAGCGCGGCCGGCATATCCTCCATCGGTTTGACCCATTTGGGCAGATACTGGATCAGGACGGCGTTCCGATCATGGGTCGAGCGGTTCGGCATCGCACAATGCCAAAGCGCCCCGAAGAACAGCGCGACGTCGCCCGGGTCCCCTGTCATCCGCTCCGCCCGCTCGTAGAACCGGTCGGCCTCCGTCGGATAACGAAGCTCGCGCTGAGTGCCGGGGACATAGGCCGTGGCGCCGCTCTCTTCCGTGAAGGGGTCGAGAATGACGGAGACCTGGGCGTTCATCGGAAACCCGGCGTTGAGGCCGATGGGATGGGTCTCGGGCGCGTGGAAGTCCCAGTACGGGTAGTCGACATGCGGCTCCTGCCCGGGCCCGCCCGGCAGGATCCGGTTGGCGGCGATGGAGCCCATGATGAACTCCGTCCCGAGAAACTGGCGCAGGATCGCCATGAGGACGGGGTGGGCCGACATGGTTGCAAAAACCTCGCCCTTGGCGAGCAGGTTCCAAACACGGCGCTGAAGGCCAAGCTTGCCGGCCTCCTCGGCTGCACCCTGAAAGTGGGTGACCTTCTCGCCGGCCGTCTCGGAGTGGGCCATGATGATCCGGCGCGCCTCCGCCACCTCATCTGCGGAGAAGAGACCCGTGATCCGGATCGCGCCCGCCCCGTGAAGCAGTTCCTCAACGATGGCGGCGGGGTCGGCGGATTTTGCGCTGAAGCTCTTCATGCTCACACTCCCCGCCGCTGGCGGCTCCGCGCGCTCTCGACCTCGGCATGGGCCGCGCGCACCGTCTCATGCTCCGAGACCGACGGGGTGCCGACCTCCCACCAGGTGTGGCCCTCTGTCGTCCAGCCCTCGTAGGCGTCGACGGCCATCACGATGACGCTGGTGCGGTCGGCGGCTTTCGCCCGCTCAAACGCCTCGCCGAGCTCTGCCGGGTTCGCCACGTGCTCCGCAATCGCGCCCATCGATGCGGCATGGGCGGCGAAGTCGACGCCGAAGGCCTCGGGGATTGTCGGCGCGTCCTTGAAGAGGTTGTTGAAGCTCTCATTGCCGGTGTTGTTCTGGAGCTTGTTGATGACGGCAAAACCACCGTTGTCGAGCACCAGGATGATCAACTTTTTCTTCGTCAAAACAGAGGAGTAGATGTCCGAGTTGAGGAGAAGGTACGAGCCGTCGCCGACAAAGACGATGGTGTCCGCGTCCGCCTCCCCCTCGGCCTGCGCGATGCGCGCGCCCCAGCCGCCGGCGATCTCGTAGCCCATACAGGAGAAGCCGAACTCCACGTCGACCGTCCCGATGTCGAGCGTCCGCCAATTGGCGGTCACCTCCGCGGGCAGACCGCCGGCCGCTGCGACGACCCGGTCGCGCGGCCCGCAGAGGGCATTCACGACGCCGATCGCCTGCGCGTAGGAAGCCGGGCGATTGCCCGGTCGGACATTCTCCGCAACGTAGGCGTCCCATTTCCGCCGCTCACCCTGAGCAAAGCTCACCCAGGTCTCCGGCGCGCGGTAGCCGGTCATCTCGGCCCCAAGGGCCGCGAGCCCGAGCTTCGCGTCCCCCACCACGGTGAGCGATCGGTGCTTGCCCGCGTCGTGCCGGGCCGCGTTCAGCGAGATGAACTGGGCGGCCTTGTCGAAAGCCGTCCAGGAGCCCGTCGTAAAGTCCTGAAGCCGTGAGCCGACGGAGAGGATCACGTCCGCCGCCTCCGCCACAGCGTTGGCGCTGTCGGAGCCTGTCACGCCCACGGGCCCGATGTTGAGCGGGTGCGTCGCGAGAAGGTTTGCCCGCCCCGCGATGGTTTCGATCACTGGGATCTCGTGCGCCTCGGCAAATGCGGTGAGCTCCGCCACCGCGCGCGCGTACTGCACCCCGCCGCCCGCGATGATCGCGGGACGCTCCGCCGTCCGGAGGAGCGCTGCGGCCTCCGCCACTTCCGCCGCGTCGGGCGTCTGACGCCGGATCCGGTGGACCCTGGGCTCAAAGAGGACCGTAGGGTAGTCATAGCTCCAGCCCTGCACGTCCTGTGGCAGGGCCAGGAAGGCGGGCCCACACTCCCCCGGGTCGAGCATCACAGCGAGCGCTGCGGGCAGCGACTGGATGACCTGTGCTGGATGGGTGATCCGATCCCAGTACCGCGTGACGGCCTTGAACGCGTCGTTGAGCCCGTGTGTCGGGTCGTTGAAATGCTCAAGCTGTTGGAGCACCGGGTCGGGCAGCCGGGTCAAGAACGTGTCGCCGCAGAGCATCAGCAGAGGCAGACGGTTCGCATGCGCGAGCGCGGAGGCCGTCAGCAGATTGGCCGTCCCGGGTCCCGCCGAAGCGGTGCAGAGCATGAAGCGACGACGGAAGTGGTACTTTGCGTAAGCCGCCGCGGCGAACCCCATGCTCTGCTCGTTCTGCCCGCGATAGAGGGGCAGCGTCTCGCGGTGGTCGTAGAGCGCCTCGCCAAGGCAGGTCACATTGCCATGCCCGAAGATCCCGAAACCGCCGCCGCAAATCCGCGTTCGGGTGCCGTCGATCTCGATGAATTGCGCGTCCAGCCAGCGAATGATGGCCTGGGCCGTCGTCAGACGGATGGTCTCGTCGGACATAGGTCGCGTCCTCCCCGACGCCGTGGAATTGGTCGCCGGCACTTCTGCGTTGCCAGCCGCTGGATTTGAGGTTACGCGAATTGCAACCGGTTGCAACCGGATTTGGGGAGGACCAGACAGCCATGCGCGAGGCCGAAATCGGCATCGGGATCATTGGTGGCGGCTACATGGGCAAAGCACATGCCGTCGCGATGGCCGCCGTTGGCGCCGTCTTCGACACAGCCCTGCGCCCGCGACTGACCTCTGTCGCGGCCTCCTCCCTCGCGAGCGCCGAGCGTTATGCGACGAGCTTCGGTTTCGCACGCGCGTCCGCGAACTGGCGCGGCGTCGTGGAGGATCCCGATGTCGAGGCGGTTGTCATCGCCTCCCCGCAAGAGACGCATCGCCAGATTGCTGAGGCAGCCGTGGCCCTTGGCAAGCCTGTCTTCTGCGAAAAGCCGCTTGGCGCGTCGCTCGACGATGCGCGCGCGATGGTCGCCGCGGTCGAGACGGCCGGTGTCGCCAATATGATCGGGTTCAACTACGTTCGGACGCCCGCGACGCAATTCGCGCGTCAGCTGATTGCCGAAGGGGCGATCGGACGTGTGGTGTGGTTCCGGGGCGAGCACACCGAGGACTTCTATGCCGATGCGAGCCAACCTGCGACCTGGCGGGCGGAGGGCGACGCGAACGGCACGCTCGGGGATCTCGCGCCCCATATGATCAACGCTGCCCTGGCGCTCGTCGGGCCGATGTCGGAGGTGATGGCGGACATCGAAACCGTGCACCCGACCCGTGGCGGGATGCCTGTCTCGAGCGACGATCAGGCGCAGATGATGGTGCGGTTTGCGGGCGGCGCCTCCGGCCACCTCTTCTTCAGCCGAATCGCATATGGCCGGAAAATGGGGTACATCTACGAGGTCACCGGCACCGATGGGGCAATCCGCTTCGATCAGGAGGATCAGAATGCCCTCTGGCTCTACCGGGCGGAGGGGGCGGAGGCGACACGCGGCTTCGTCAAGATCCTGACGGGGCCGGCGCATCCTGACTACGCCGCCTTTTGCCAGGGACCGGGG
>JBCCWM010000274.1:0-6277 GCA_039193505.1 Pseudomonadota bacterium
CGGCGCATCGTCTTCACCTCGGGCGGGGCCGACGTGGACGAGACGGCGGATGCCAGTTTCGACGGCTACTACCTCAACATCGCGCCGACGCTTGCCGTGACGCGGACCCTTGGCGAGGGACGCGCGCTCGCCGATCCGCTGACGGATGTGGAGGTCCGGCTCTATACGACGCTCGACTACCTCTACACCTACATTGGCGGGTACACCGAGACCGGCGGCGGCGGGTTCGATCTCGCGGTCGAGGCGGAGAGCTATCACTCACTGGTGGGGTCGATCGGTGTGGATGCGAGCCGGCCGCTCTACCCCTCGCCCAACATCCGGATGGAGGTGTTCGGCGGCGTCGCGCTCAACGGAGAGTTCCTGGATGGAGACAGAAGCGTGACGTCTTCCTTCGCGATCGGTGGGCCGGATGCGCCGACATTTGTCGCGACAGAGGATGGCTCCTCGTTCCTGTCGGGCAGCGGGGAGATCGGAGCGGCCTTCGGGTTCGGGCGAAGCACGCTCGAGTTCGGCTACGGCATCGACTATGGCGGGCCGAGCAGTCTCACCACCCACCGGCTGGGCCTTGGCTTTGCCACGTCCTTCCTGAAGCAGGACCGGCTGGGGGTCAGCGTTCGGCGGAGCGCCTCGGCCGACGGGGGAGGCTGGGGAACGGAGCTCGACTACGGCATCCGGTTCTGACGCAGGAGCGGGCCGCGCTGCGGCCCCTGCCCTCTCCGGGTCGTCTGATCTGTGGGTTTTGGGGGTGTCCGTCTCGGCCATCGCGTCTCGATGGAGTGACGTCGGCTGCGCGCCTCTCAGCGGAGGCGGTGGCGCCGGCCGTTGGGCCGGCGCCGGGTCTTGTCAGAGGAGGAAGTCTTCCTCGGTCAGCGTGAAGGCTGTGTCGGAGAGGACATCGACCGTGACGGTCCGGCCCTCGTCGCTTTCGAAGGTCAGCTCGACTTCGGTGTCGCTCACTTGCGTGATCGTCACGTCGTCGAGATCCTCGACCTCATCGGCGCGGGTGAAGTCGATCAGATCTGACCCGTCCTCCCAGTCGGTGATCGTGCCGCCCTTGATGTTGTCGGAGAGGCGGAACGTGTCCTCGCCCTCGCCGCCGGTCATGGTGTCCCTGCCGGCGTCGGAGTCGAGGATGTCGTCGCCCGTCCCACCGTTCATGACATCACGGCCGCGGCCCCCGTTCAGGTAGTCGTCGCCTTCATCGCCGTTCAGCGTGTCCTTGCCGCCGTCGCCGAAGAGGTAGTCGCCGCCGCCATTGCCGTTCAGCGTGTCGGCATCGCGCTCGCCGTGGATGGTGTCGGCCTCTTCCGTGCCGTCGAGCGTGTTCGCGGTGTCGTCACCGTAGATCACGTTCGGCTGATCCTCGATCGGGTCGTACTTGTCGATCCCGTCGAAGACATCCGCCGCCTCCACCGTCACGTTGTCTTCGGTGACCTTGTCGCCGTAGATCTTGATCTTGCCTAGGTCGTCCTCGTCATGAGCGCCGCCATTGTCGCCCTGTTGGGAGCGGACGGAGAGGAGCGAGTAGTCCCCGCCCTCGTCCGTGCCGTAGGTGATCTCGGCCAGCTCCACCGTGTGGCCGCGGAGCACGACCTCATCCCCGTCTTCGAGCGAGAAGTCGGTGACCACCTCCATGTCGCCGGTGCCTTCGACCCAGTGATCGTGGACGTAGTCGTTCTCGCCCGCCACGTCCTGCCAGTCGATCGAGCCGTCGGCATTGGTGTGCTTGGCCATGATCGCGGCCGTCGCATTGAGGAGGTAGTTGAAGGTGAAGGCGTCGGCCCCGCCGCCGCCGGTCACCGTGTCCTTGGTCGTTGCCGGATCGACGGGTGGGTTGATGCGCCCCTCCGCGCCCTCGGTCTGAGCCGGATCGGGCTCGCCCGCATCGGCGACGACGATGATCTCATCGTCGTCATCGGTGCCGACCTCGGTCTGATCGCCGGTGCCGTTGACGACGATGTAGTTGGGGTTGGGGTTGTCGGGCACACTGACGACGAACTCGATCGTCTGCTGCTCCAGCAGCTCACCCTTGCCGCGGTCTTCGCTGTAATAGCTGACCGTGACCGTGTGAGTGCCGTTGCCGAGATCGCCCGCCCGGAAGTTGCCTTCCTTGTCCCCGAAAAGGGCGTAGGGCACGACGTTTTCCGTCCGATACTTGGTGCCATCGAGGTAGAAGACGGCGCTCTCGACGCCCTCGACCGTGGGCGTGCCGACGATGGTGAAATCGAGATCGGTGACCTCACCCCCGTTCTCCAGATCGGCAGTGACGAGCGTGTCGCCCGAGGCCTCATAGACTGAGAAGCTGGTGTCCGGAGCGTCGCCGGCATCCCCGTCATCCGAGCTGTCGTCGCCGCTGTCCCCGTCATCCGCGCCATCATCCGCGCCGTCGTCACCGGTGTCATCGCCGGTGTCGCCGTCATCCCCGTCGTCGTCGGTGTCGTCGCCCGGATCGTCCGCGGGGGGCGGTCCTGCCGTAGCGGCGGCCTCGAGGTCGACCTCGTAGAGCTCGTCGATGCCATTGAAGACGCCGGCATTGATCTCGAGGTCGTCCTCGGTGACCTCGTCGCCATAGACCTTGATCGTGCCGAGATCGTCCTCGTCATGCGCGCCGCCATTGGCACCTTGCTGCGACTGGAGCGAGATCAGCGAGTAGCTGCCCCCCTCATCCTCGCCATAGGTGATCGAGACGAGTGTGGCCGTGTGGCCGTCGATGACGATCTTGTCGCCTTCGCCCTTGTCGTAGTCGAGTATCACGTCGTTGCCGACGCCTTCGACCCAGTGCTCGTGGGTGTAGTCGTTCTCACCCGCGACGCCCTGCCAGTTGGTGTCTCCGTTCTTGTCGGTGTGCTCTGCCTCGATCTCGTCCTTGGCGTTGAGCGGCAGGATGAACTGGAACGTATCCGCGCCGTCGCCCCCTTCGATGACGTCGTCGGCCTCGCCCTCGGCCACCGCGGTTGTGTGCGTGCCGCCGCCTTCGGAGTAGGTGAAGGTCCCGTCGGGATCGACGGTGATCACCATCGTGTCCGTGTCGAGCTTGTTGCCGCCGCCATTGTCGGCCGAATAGAACTCAACGGTCAGCTCGTAGATGCCCGGCGGCAGATCGGCGGCGTTGAAGTCGCCGTTGTTGTCGCCGTTAAAGCTGTAGGGCACGAAGTTCTCGGTCTGGACCTTCTGACCGTCGATCTTGAAGATCGCGCTTTCGACATCGTCGGCGATGCCCGCATGGGGCGTGGCGACGATGCTGAAATTCTCCGTCGTCACATGACCATAGGCGGCGATGCCGCTGACCTCTTCGTTGGTCTCGGAATCGACGATCGTGAAGGTCTCGTTCACGCCCGGCTCGGGCTCGCCCGCATCGCCGTAGATGGTGATCACGTCGTCGCCGGCGCCCGCGTCCACGGTCTGCCGGCCGGTGCCGAGGTAGATCTCGTCATCGCCGTCGCCCGTGTCGACATCCTGGTGCGCCGTGCCCGCATAGACCGTGTCGTCGCCATCGGTCCCGGTCACGGCCGCACCGTCGGCATAGGTGATCGGGTCCTCATCGGCGGCTGTCGGCACAGCATCGGGGTAGCCGCCCGTGTAGCCCGCCGCGGCATCGACGGCCACGAGCTCGTCATAGCCGTAGTTGACCATGGCGTCGGTCTCGATGTCGCCTTCCTCGACCTTGTCGCCGTAGACTGTGATCGTCCCGAGATGATCCTCGTCATGCGCGCCGCCATTGGCGCCCTGCTGCGAGTAGAGCGTGATCAGCGAGTAGTCCTCGCCGGTCTCGTCCGTGCCGTAGGTGATCGACAGGACATTGGCCGTGTGACCCTCGACGACGATCGTGTCGCCTTCCGCCTTGCTGTAGCCGATGATCGTGTCGTTGCCGATGCTGTCGGTCCAGTGGTCGTGGGTGTAGTCGTTTTCGCCGGCGACACCGGCCCAGTTGATTTTGCCGTTCTTGTCGGTGTGCTCGGCCACGATCTCGTCGGTGCCGTTCTGGACCAGGCGGAAGTTATACTCATCCGCGCCTGCGCCGCCTTCGAGCACGTCGTCGGCTTCGCCCTCGGGCACGGCCTCGAAATAGGCCATGCTTTCGGGGGAGATGGTGATGCTGCCATCGTAGCCCACGATGACGTAGACCGTGTCGGTGTCGAGCTTGTCGCCGCCCGCGTTGTCGGCCGAGTAGAACTCAACGGTCAGCTCATAGGTGCCGGGGTTGAGATTGCTGGGGTTGAAATCGCCGTCGTCATCCCCGGAGAGGGCGTAGGGCACGACGTTCTCGACGCGCACGGTCTGACCGTCGATGGTGAACTTTGCGCTCTCGACATCATCCGCGATGGTCTCGTGCGGGGTCGCGACGAGCGTGAAGTCACCTGCGGGCACGGCGCCGTTCTCATCGAAGGGGACGCGTTCGTTCGTGGTGGTGTCATAGGCGGAAAAGGTCTCGGTCTGTTGCGGATAGGGTTCACCGCCGTCCGAATACGCATAGATGACGTCGTCACCGGCCCCGCCGTTGACGATCTGTTGTCCGGAGCCCGCGTAGAGCTCATCGTTTTGATCAGTACCGTTAACAACAGTTGCCATGGGGTCCCCCAATTCGATATTTTATTCGCGACTCTGCAAATATAATCACACAACTTGCAAATCAAATGGTAAAGAAGGGGAGATTTTTTGTTGGCAATATTATGCTTATTACAGAATTGTATGGACTGGATACAATAAGATTGTGCTCCAACAAGCGACTTGCCGGAACTGGACTGACATTGATATGGAAAAAGCCCAACTTCGCCGGGCGGCGCACACACACGTGTCAACGAGAGAGCGCTTACATGCAGGTGGCGCGAGTTTCCAGAGTTGAGATACAAAGACCAAGAAAGCGGCAGACCTTTGCTCAATCGCATACATTTATGCCGATATGACTGACGGTTCGGCGCCCGATATGCCGTCGGCCCGAGGTCATGTGATGCCATTGCACCAGAGTGTTGCCCTTGTGCCTCTGGCCGGATAGTGGTACGGGCACGTAGGTTTTAACGGGGAAGGTCCATCAGATGACACTGGTTCGCGCTGCCCTCCTGGGGTCGATCCGCGCCTGAAGCTGACACCAAGCTTGGCGTGATCCCTGCGACCGACCTTTGTGTCGGTCCCATGCTCACGACGGTTTGGTGATACTCATGGGCAGTTCTGCCATGGAGGGGCGCGCGCCCGACGCTGCGGTCCCCCACAGGTTCTACACATCCAATGCTTGGATCGACGGTCGCGCAGATGCGCAGCTTCGCGAGATCGCGGCTCGACCGGGCATCCGCCGGGTGGCGGCGTTTCCCGATCTCCATGCTGGTCTCTTCGGGCCGGTCGGCTGTGCCATCCTTGCCGACGCGGTCCATCCGCATCTCATCGGGGGCGATATCGGCTGCGGCATGTCGCTCTTTGAGCTCGACCTGCCGCACCGAAAACTGAAGCTCGACCGGGCCGAGCGGCGCATTCGCGCGCTCGGCGTGGCCGATGGCGTGGATCGACGTCCGCGATTGGAGGAGGCCGGGATGTCGCCCGATCTCTCCGCCGATGCGCTCGGTACCATCGGGGGCGGCAACCATTTCTGCGAGGTGCAACGCATTGCATCGGCGGAGGCGGAGGCAGGGCTCGACCTGCAGCGCCTCTGCCTTCTGGTCCACTCGGGCTCTCGCGGGGTGGGAGACGCGGTGTTCCGGAGCCTCGCCGAATGGCGCGGGTCCGAGGAGGAGGTGGCGGCGTATTGCGAGGGGCATGATGCGGCGGTCGCGTGGGCGCGCCTCAACCGCCGGATCATCGCCGAACGGGCGGCGGAGACGCTCCGCGCCGATCTTCGCCTGATTGCGGATGCGCCGCACAACATGGTGGCGCGATCGGTGGAGGGGTGGCTGCACCGAAAGGGGGCGGCGGTGGCGGCGGGGCTGGTCCCGCTCGCCGGATCGCGGGCGACGGCGAGCTATGTGCTGGAGCCGTGCGATCACCCCGACGCGCTCGGCTCGCTCGCGCATGGCGCGGGGCGGCGGTATGATCGCGCGTCGATGCACGGTCGCGTGCGGGCCAAACGCTCCGACATCGACGCGATGGCGCGCAACGGGTTTCGCGGCCGGATCGTCTGCGAGGACCGCGGCCTTCTGATCGAGGAGGCACCCCAAGCCTACAAATCCTCGGCGGCTGTTGCGGGCGATCTCGAGGCCACGGGCGCAGCCCGCCGCGTCGCGGAGCTGCATCCGCTCTTGACCTTCAAGAAGACGAGGGCGGGCTGATGGAGCAAGGTCACCTGCCCCTC
>JBCCWM010000275.1:0-6261 GCA_039193505.1 Pseudomonadota bacterium
ACGGACATCCCGGGCCACCTCGAAGAGTTCTGCGGCTGGGAGAGGTGTCGGACCATTTTTGATTGGGCCACTTTTTGGCGGGCTGTACAGTATCCCGGGCGAAGGTGGGCGCCGTCCTAGAGCTTCATGGGGTGGGATCCGTTTTTGGTGACAGTGGCCAGCGGGCGAGAATCCGCAACTCGGACAGCCGGGTTGTCAAGCGATGGCGACTGGGTCGACCCGCGGTCGAGACCAGTGGCGAAAGCGGTTTGACGGGCGCTCCGCATGACGCGTGGCGTCCAAGCCTCTGGAGGGCCGAGTGTGGGAGGGCACACCAGATCGGCGGACTGGTCTGCCCGATCCCGGCACCACAATCCGGCTGGCGGGGACGACCGAGCGGCGCGCTGGAGTATCGGGGACATCCCGATCGCTCTCGTCCATTGGCTGAGAGGCGTCCCGGAGGCGATCAAATCGGCCGAGCTGCTTCATCCAGCTGGCCCCAGCCATGCGCCGCCCGCCTGCTCCTGGAAGGACCGCAGGGCGGCGGCACAGCTCCGCGATATGGAGAGAGCCCCGAGGCGACCCGAGACGCGCTCGACGCCTCCGCATCATCCCTCGACCGATCCGGGCAAGGCAGGAGATGCCTCTATTCTGTGCCGTCGGCCGGGACACCCGGTGAAGGTCTCCGCCACGAAGGTCGGTAAACGCCTAAATCGGCTCGCAATTCCGCTCGACCCAGCGGTTCACTCCGAACCTCGATAGGGACGCGCGGCTCTGTCGCGTCCGAGGAGGTCGCCGAGCTGATCTGCGTGACATTCGGCGGCCGGGAGACAACCACGCCGACGGCGCGAGGCTGACTGACAGCGATGCACCGGTTCGCACTCCTCAAACCGGTGGCGGTCCGGATCGCGCCGCTCGCGGACAGCGTCTGGCCTAAGGGCGGCAGGAGGCAGTCAGACGGGAACAGGCCCGGTGCACACAGGTCCCGACGCTCGCCATTTCGAGGGGGGCAAGTGCTCCAAAGCAACGATGATACCTCTCGGCCGTGCGGCGGCACGGCCTGAGCAGCGCTGACAACACAAGGCTCCAAGAGAGGGACCGTCCATGAGCCCCTCGCGGCTCCGGCGCACTGGCTTGATCCCGCGTCGGCTTGGCGTGACAAACGCCGATGTCAGCTCCTCCGTCGAACACATAACGCTGTCGTGCATCTGTCTGCGCAATGCTCCATGTTTTGCACTCGGGCATGCGCTGATGCCAAACGGGCGGGTGCATTGTGTCGAAACGGCGGATAAGAACCCCCTCACCTTGCTCTCCTCGACCAGACCACTGGATGGCCTTAGTTTCATCTCAGTAGATCCACGCCGGCTGTCTATGAGAGTCCGTGACACAACGCAGCTCGGCATGAGTGCTCTGAGAGATGACACCTGTCGACGCGTCCGGAACGTCCCCGTCACCGTTCGGCGATGCATCTACGGTCGCTCTTGAGGTTCCAGCGAAGGCGTCCGCTATTCGGGCGTCTGGTCGGCCTCGGAGCCGCTTTGCAGCTCGCTGACCGCCGAGGTGACAAGGACGCGAGCCTCGCCGTAGAGCCACTCCGTCATGCGGCGGGCAGAATCGACGCCCGAGGCATACGCTTCAAGGGCGGGTGCGGCTTCTGGGAGCTGGCGTGCGATCTCAGTGCGGCCGAGATATCCGCCCGCAGCAAGAAGGCCCACGATCAAAGCCAGCACAAAGCCAACCCGTCCGCCGCTTCGCGGTCTCCGCTCGCGCTCGTACTCTTCGAGCGCCTGGGCGAGGTCACGGCTGCCGACGGAGGTGGTCGGCCGCGCAGCTGCGCGCGGACGGGCTGGCCGCGACGTCCGCTCATCCGGCGCTGTCTCGTCGTCGACAACTGTGACGCCTGCGATATCGGCGGCCTTAGCAATGTTGCGGCGCCCCGTCGGCCGCCTGATGTCGGGCACTTCGTCATCGGGCTCTTCGGGGACCTGCTTGAGCTGCTCGCGGAGCGAACGGATCAGGTCATCCTCTCCATTCGCTGCGGGGTCGTCGGCCGGTGGCGGCGGAACATCTCGAACGGCGATCTCGTGGGCGACGGCCTCGCGAATCTCGTCCCGCTCCTCCGCTGGCAATCGGCTGGACGGTGGATCTGCGACAGGCGTCGATGCCGTTCGCAGCGGCGTCGGCGCTTCGTCCACCGGGTACTGCGTCCACTGAGTGTCGCACTGCGCGCATTGCACATCCCGACCCTCCGGCCCGAACAGGCGTTGATCCACCTCGTACTGCGACCCACAGTTCGGACAGATGATGCGCATGTCACACTCCTCGTGACGACGTCGGCCAAAGGACCACCCGACCCTCTTTGTACAGTCACACGCGGCGCTTGCAAGATTTCCCTCGACCGCCAATCTGGGGCTCCGCCACATCGGCACTGGGGACTAGACGGTGATCAGCTTCGAGGACGTGAGTTTCACCTACGGGCAGACCCCGGTGCTGGAGGGCGCGTCCTTCGCGATCGGCGATGCTGGCCTCGTTGTTCTTGCGGGCGAAACCGGGGCGGGCAAGTCGACGATTGTCCGCCTCTGCCACCTTGAACTCTGGCCGAACCGAGGGCAGATCCGCCTTTGGGGGGAGGTGTCGCAGCCGCGGGATGAGCGCGCGGCCGCAAGGCTGCGCCGTCGGATGGGCGTCGTGCCGGAGGAGAGCCGGTTGATCGAGCGGCTGAACATTGCCGAGAACATTGAGCTGCCGATGACCGTCACCGGTGGCCGGCGGCGGGAGCGCGATCTGATGGAGCTGATCGAGTGGATCGGTTTGGGCGGGCGCGAACACGAGCACCCGTCTACGCTCACGGCCGCCGAGACACGGCGCGCGGCCCTCGCGCGCGCATTGATTGTTTCGCCCGAGCTTCTGCTTCTCGACGAGCCGCTGTCGGGCCTCGATCCGGGGTCGGCCGCCGATCTCTTGTCCTTGCTCCTCGATCTTCAGACCATCGGCCGGCCCATTGTGCTCGCGAGCCGAGATCCGGATCTGACCGACGACCTCCGTCGCCGGGCGTCCGCCCGTGTCCTGACGCTTGCCAGCGGTCGGGTGGTGGAGGATGCGCCATGACGCTGCCCTCAAGGGCACTCCCAGCCGAGGGGCTGCCAGTTGTCGTCGGTGTGGCGGCGGGGATGGCTGCAATCGCCGTCCTCTGCCTCTTGGTGGGACTTGCGCTTCGAGATATGGGCACACGATGGCGCCTGAGCCTCGGGGCAGTGATGCTTGTGGAGCTTCCCGGGGAGGGCAACACTGCCGCCGCGCACGATCTCCTAGCCGCCGCACCCGACGTCCGCGGCGCCCGCACGATTGAGGCTGCGCGATTGTCGGCCCTCCTCGGGATCGAAGACAGCGGGATCGAAGGTCTGGCGCTCCCCGCGCTGATTGAGGTCGACGCGCCCGCGGACGCCCGTGCGGCCGTCGAAGCGATGCTTGCAGCAGAGATCCCGGGCATTCGGGTCACGGCGCCCTCCCCGGCACTGCAACTCGGCGCACACCGGCTGGCGATGGCCGGGTGGATCGGCCTTGCGCTTGCGGCTCTGTCCCTCGCCACTGTCGGCGCAGTGGTCTACGCCGCCACAGGACGGATGCTGTTGGCTGCCCGCGAGACACTGAGCACGCTCCGCCTGATCGGAGCCGAGGCGCGCGACCTTCGGCAGCGGATCGTCCAACCTTGGGTGGTCGGCGCGTCGCTCGGCGCCGCTGTGGGCGGCGGGATCAGCGCCCTCCTTGCAGACCTTATCACGCAAGCCACCACCATGATTTGGCTCGACAAAGAGGTGTCCCTCGGTGTTGCGCTCGCCGCGACGGTGGCAACGGGCCTCGTTGCCTGGGCTGCGGCGCGGCTTGCCTGGGCCTCCGCCGACGCATGATCCTCCTCCGATCGCTTCTCTTCGATGCGCTTCTTTATGCGCTGATCCTGATCCTGGGAATTCTCCTGCTGCCGGCGGCGATCCACTCCCGCGACGGAGCGTACTGGGCGGTCAGGTTCTACGGACGCCTCATGCTCTGGCTTTTGGAGCGGATCTGCGGCCTGAAGACCGAGGTGCGCGGACCTGTGCCGACCGAGGATGTCGTGATCGCCGCCAAGCATCAGTCCTTTCTCGACATTCTGATCCTCATCGCCACGTTGCCCGCGCCTCGTTTCATCATGAAACAGTCGCTCCGCTGGGTGCCGATCTTCGGGTTTTACGCGATCCGCATTGGGTCCACCCCGGTCTCTCGAGGGCGGAAAGGCCGCGCCGTCCACTCGATGGTTAAGGATGTTGAGCGCAAGCGGTCGCCCGGACAATTGGTGATCTATCCACAGGGCACGCGCACCGCGCCTGGGGCCAAGTTGCCCTTCAAAGTCGGTGCCGGCGTGATCTACGAGCGGACAGGCCTCCCGTGCGTCCCCGCGGCGACCAATGTGGGCGTTTTCTGGGGCCGCAAGAGCCTCTTTCGAAAGCCGGGCCTTGGCGTGGTCGAGTTCCTGGAGCCGATCCCGGCCGGGCTGAGGCTCGCGCCGTTTATGGAGACCCTGGAGGCTCAGGTGGAAGCCGCATCCGAGACCCTCCTGGACGAGGCCCTCAGCCGCTGAGCGCCCGGCTGCCCATTTCGAGGTACTTCTGACGCCTGATATCGCGACGCTCCTCCGGGGCGGCATCAGCGACTTCCTCGAGCATCCGGCTGATGGCGCGACCGACGGCCTCGATCGTGGCCTGCGGATCGCGTTGGGCGCCGCCCGTCGGCTCGGTGATCAGCCGGTCCGCCACGCGGAGCGCGTAGAGGTCCTGTGCCGTCAGACGCAGCGCCTCCGCCGCCTCCTGCATTTTGGCAGAATCCTTCCAAAGGATCGACGCACAGCCCTCCGGTGAAATCACCGAGTAGATCGCATGCTCGAGCATCGCCAAACGGTCGGCGACGGCGAAGGCGACCGCACCTCCGGACCCGCCCTCCCCAATCACGACGGAGACCAGAGGCACGCCAATTGTGAGACAGGTCTCGGTCGAGCGGGCGATGGCCTCCGCCTGACCCCGCTCCTCCGCGCCCTTGCCGGGATAGGCACCGGGGGTGTCGATCAGAGTGATCACGGGCAGGCCGAACCGATCGGCAAGCTCCATGAGGCGGATGGCCTTTCGATAGCCTTCCGGCCGAGCCATCCCGAAGTTCCGCTCGAGCCGCGTCTTGGTGTCGTGCCCTTTCTCGTGCCCGATCACGACAACCGGCTGGTCCTCGAAGCGGGCGAGACCGCCCATCACGGCGTGGTCATCCGCAAACCCGCGATCGCCGGCGAGGGGCGTATACTCCGTGAAGAGCGCGTCGATGTACTGGATGCAGTGCGGCCGGTCGGGATGGCGCGCGACAAGGCATTTCTGCCAGGGTGTGAGGTTCGCATAAAGGTCGCGCAGCATCGCCGCTGCCTTGGTGTCGAGCGCCGCAGCCTCCGTCGCGACATCCGTCTCCGGGTTCTGGCGGCCAAGGGCACGCAGCTCCTCCGCCTTCCCCTCGATTTCCGCCAAGCCCTTCTCGAAGTCGAGATAGTTCTGCATCACCCTGCCCTGCCGACCGACGCCTATATGGCGACGCGGGCGCGGGATTGCAACGCAGCCAAACTCGGCAAGATATGTGCCCTCGGCCCATGGCAGAGTGCATCCCATGACCAGACGAACAGACCCATATGAGGCGCGCATCCGACGGGTGATCCGCCACATCCACGACAATCCAGGCGGCGATTTGAGCCTTGATGCGCTCGCCGACATCGCCGCGATGTCCCGGTTTCACTGGCACCGCGTGTTTGCCGCAGTCACTGGGGAAACGCTCGCCACCGCTGCCCGCCGCATCCGCCTCCATCACGCCGCGGTCAGCCTCACCAACAGTGACCGCCCCGTCGCTCTGATCGCAGCCGATGTCGGCTACCCCAACCCCAAGAGCTTCGCGCGCGCCTTCCGCGAGGTCTATGGCGCCACGCCCGCCCAGTTCCGCGCCGCCGGCCGCCCGCCGCGCGCGCCCGCATTTCGCACCGCAAGAGAGGAGACTGCGATGTACGACGTCCAAATCGAGGATCACCCGGCCCGCCGCGCCGTGGCGCTGCGGCACCAGGGTCCGTATCACGAGATCGGAAAGGCCTTTGAACAGATCAGTGCCATCTTTACGAGCCGCGGCCTCTGGCCCAACGCGCTCGGCATGATCGGCATCTACCACGACGACCCTTCGCTCAAGGCGCAGGAGGAGCTCCTCTCGCATGCGGGCGTCGTCGTGGCGGAC
>JBCCWM010000276.1:0-6249 GCA_039193505.1 Pseudomonadota bacterium
GCGGAGGTGCTCCTGCGGACCATCCGCCTCAACCGGTCCGGTGCCGGTGGCCGCGAAGTAGCCGAAGAGGCCCTGTAGAATGCCGAACTGTGCCTCGCCTTCGCGCAGCAGCCGGACGTTCTCTCCCGAGCCGGCGGACGAAACGGCGTTCATGCCGATGCCGGTCGAGGGCTCAAGCTTGACTTTGGTCAGTGTCGAGATGGCGACGCCGACCGGGTAGTACGTGCCGCCGGTTGAGGCGGTGCTGAGGATGTAGCTTTGAGCCGCCGCACCCCCGGCGACAACGGCCGCGATGGCCGCTGCGATAAGCGTATGTTTCATGGGTGTCCCCCCTGACGTTGGACGATCTTTGTGTGGCGCCGACGATGCGCCATGGCGGCCGCGCGTTCAACCCTGTGCATCGCAAAGGCCTGTCAACGGCGCTTGGCAAAATAGCGCCAGGGCTTTGGGAACCACACGAGCCGTCCATCGATCCACGTCAGCCCGTCATATCGCTCGGCCCCGCCATTGGCGTCCGTCACGTATCCCCAGGCAATCCAGGTGATGCTTGGCTGAAGACGGGCGGCGATCTGCCGGTATGCCCCCGGGAACCGATCGGAGAGGGTGTTCGATGTCGTCAGCAGTCCCGCAGCGGCCACGGCCACATCGAGGCGGAGCCATGTGTCGAGTGGATCGAGCTCCGGAGGGCGCGGCCAAGCCCGAGCATACCCCTCCGCGGCCTGTGCGGCATCGTTGCCAAAGGCCGCCTGAAAGTCCGTGTCGGTCGGCACCATATTGCCAGCCAGCTCTGCGCCATCAGGGCCCGCCAGTGCCGCGAGGACGGGGCGCAACTGCGCCTCTATGACGGCCGCAGCGGCCTCGGCCCCCTCTCTGGCGGACTGCGAGGGGGGGTGCTCCAGGGCCGTCCGCGCGTCGTCGAGCCCGCGCCGATAGGCCTCGAGCCGGATGCGTCGCAGTCGCCCCGGATCCGCGGCAAGAAGGGTGCGGGCGGCACGGCTGGTCAGGCTCTCCTCCGGCACGCGGTCGGCTGCGGCCGGGATCCGTGCGAGCACGGCATCGACCGCGTCGATGGCTGCATCGATGCGCGAGAGGTAGGCTGGCATGTCCGCGTCACGTGTCGGCGGCCGGTCACCTGCCAATTGCTCCGCGATGGTCAGAAGATCGCCAGCGTCGAGAGCCATCGGCGCTGTTGCGGTCGAGGGATCCTCTGCCAGTTCAAACGGCGCCGTGCCGGCGGGGAGCGTCGGTCCCTGCGCCTCATAGACAGCCACCAGCGCATCCTCCCGCATCACCGTGCGATGCGTCCAGTGCGTGGCGCCGTCCCGCTCCAGCGTCCAATGCGCCTCCGCCGCCGAGAGGACGGCCCGAACCGGCCAGAGCACGCGGGTGCAGCTGAGGGGCACGTCTGATCGCTCGAGGAGCGCTGCGGGGAATGTCGGGATCGCCGCAAGATCGGCTGGGGACACGACGCCCCGGGTGGCGGCGATCCAACTGAGACCGACGGCCTCAGGCAGCCAAACCGAGCGTGGATGGTGCGGCAAATCCTCCGCCTGCCAATGCCGGTGATTGTGGCTGAGCGCCTCGTCCAGGGTCTTGAGGAGGGCCGGACCGTCGGCCCTCGCGAGCGCTGTTGCGATGTCGCGCACGGGCGCCACGTGCAGCTTGCGCGCCCAGTCGGGCACGCGGTCAACCCCACCGAGGGATGCGAGGGCAGGGCGAAGGTCGCCCCCAGCGCCCGCCACGGCGAGGAGCGCGCAGAGCGACGGCCAGATGTCGGGGCCGAGATCGGCCGGTGGCGCTGAGAGCGACAGCGTCTCCGGGTGCCCGAGGAGCGCGAGCGTGGCCTCGTCTTGTGCGATTAATGCCGCAAACCACGTCCGGATCCAGGCATCGAACCCGAAGGGCAGGTCCGCACTTGGGAGGTGGCGAGGATCGGCCCCGGGCTCCTCCAGCGCCACCTGTCCCGGTGCGTCTGTCCGCGCGCGGAGGAGGATGAGGAGGGCAGCCTGCCCCGCCCCAGACGATCGGGCCAGGGCAGATCGAATGTCGTCGGCGCTGCCGCCCGTCGCGAGCAGGAGCTGCGCCCGCTCCGTCTCGAGCTCCGACAGTGTCGCGATGTCGCGCGGCCGTGCCTCCTCCCGGTTGCGAAGTGTGGCGAGCATCTCCTCAGTCTTGCGCAGGGCCTCAGTGAACCCGGACGACATGGACCCTCCCTCCGCTGCTGTCGCAGCCAACCTGCCCGCCTGTGCCGGCAAAGGTACAGAGCTCCGTCATCCGCGGCGGGCCCGGTGCGGCGCTGCGGGGTCGATGCGCGCCTTGTACAGAAGGGTGCGGAGCTTCGTCATGAACGCCTCCGGCGTCGGCACGGTGCCGGCCTCGCGGAAGTGCCTGATCGTGGCTTCGACGACGGCTGAGCGGGTTTGCCCGAAGCTCCCGCCAGTCTGCGGGTGATCGGCCATGCTGCCGAGGACCATGCCACCATGGACGAGGGGCGCTCCGAACGGGACAACATGCGCCGCACCGGTCATGAGACGCGACCGCTGCGCGTCCTCGGCGAGCCAGGCGGCAACGCGCGGTCGCGTGATCTCGGCTTCGCTCAAGTAGATCACAATGCTCTCATTCCTGCCGCCGACCCGAGACGTGCCGTCGCCGAGGATCGGATCGCGGCCGGCGCCGGCGACTTTGGCCGCTGCAACGCCCGGAAAGTCGTCGCGGTTGGCGAGGAGCTCGGTCACGATGTCGCGCATCATCGGCGCGGCGTCATCGGCGGGCATCCGCAGGTAGATCCGCTCAATTGTCGGTCCGATGCCGCCCTCGATCCGCTCCCGACGATGGAACTGATGGAACGCGACATCCTCATGAAAGGCCGCCCGGCTCGGGGCGCCCGCCAGTGTCTCAGGAGCAACTGCGCTTGCGGGTTGTGCGATGTAGAAGCTGCTCGATGTTTGGTCGCGGGTCAGAACGAAGCGATCAGCGAGCAGCGTTTCGGCCCCTTCCCCCGAGGGGATCAGCGCGTCGATGACGGCCCGGTAGGCCTCGAGCCCCCCTTCGGAGAAGTACGTCCTTTTGTCCGCCCCTTCCGTGCGCGCGTACTCGTGCGAGTAGGTGGAGAAGCCCGGATCCCCTTCGATGAAGACGCGCCGCCAGGCCCGCAGCGCGACACCCGCCGTGGTCTCGGCTGATGTCGGAACGCCCGTGAGACGCGTGTCGTCGATGGGGCGGATCAAGTCAGCCAGGGCGTCCTGCACACTCTGTTGAAGGGCGTTCAGCGCATGGATGTCGCGGAGGATGTCCATGTCCTCGCCGAGACTGTGGACCACCAAGGCGTGTTCGGCCTCCTCCGCGATGTCCTGGAGGCGCGCCCGCGCCTGCGCCGCGTCGGGCACGTCCGCGAGACGCGCCTCCGTTGCTGCAATACGCGCGCGGAGCGCTGGGGCGTCGGATGAAAGCGCGCGCTTCAGCGCCCCGAGATCGACACCGCTCGCCGCGAGGTGATCTGCGACGGCCCGCCGCCGCGCCCGGCCGGCAGGCGACGGATCGTCGAGCCCCAGATGGCGGACCAAATGGCCGAGCTCCTCGCGGGAGCGGGCGGCGTCGATCTCGCCGGCTGCGGCGATGTCGCGGGCGAGCGTCTCGATCTCTGCCACCCGTCCGATGTCGTGCGGGGTGAGCGGCCGGTTCGGGTCGTCCCCCGCGGTCGGGTGGTCGATCAGCCGGTCGCGCGTTTCCGTGTTGCCGCGCAGGAGCTGGTCGATTTCCGCCACTTCATGCGCGATCGCCCGCTCGATCGCATCTACCGGCAGCGCATCCGAGAGCAAAAGGAAAAACTCATCCCCGACCCGCTCATATCCGGCCGCGGCGTCGCCGCGGATGCGGGCCATGCCCTCGGGCGGGACCGGAACAACGGTCACGCGGGGGCGTCCCGGTGAGGTCAGGGTCAACTCGACCAAGCCATCTGAGGCTGTGTCAGGTTGGTGGACCTCACTGACCAGCCGCCCGACACCGACATCGCGCCCGGCCATCCGGTTCGCCGCTCGCCCGATCTCGGTGTCGAGCGCGTCGGCATCGGTGATCCGAGGGCCGCCATCGGCGCGGAAACGGGATCCCGGCACTGCAGCGGCCGTGCGGTCGATCGTGCCCAGCGGCAGCGATTTCGGCTCGAGATCAAAGGTCCCGACCTCTGGCGCCGGCAGCGCGCTGCCACGCTCGGGGAGGGGCTGCTGCACCCGCTGATACTGGATTTTCTCCGGCTCGGTGCGCAGGAGCCTCAGGATCTCCTCACCGAGGGCCTGCACTTCGGGCGGCCGCGATTTCCCCGTCATGGAGGTCGCGAGGCTCTCGAGGTACTCGTATGTCCCTTGCTCCACCCGTCGTGTCGGATCGAGCCCCTGGCGCGTGCCGAGATCTGCCTCGCCTCCCTTGGCCTCGATAATCAGCAGCAGCGGGTCGTCGCCACTTTTGTTCCTGTAGACGAGATCGGGCAGGTTGGCGCCGCTTCCGGGGAACGTGATCTCCTCGAAGTCCGGACCGTCCTCCATCGTCTCGGATCGCGCCTCCACCACCCGGCGGGCGGCGACCTCACCGAGGATCTCATGCGTCTTGTTGATCCGGGCGTTGAGCCTCCGGATCTGCCGCGCCACCTCGTCGCTCGGCGAGAGAGTGTGCGCCGCGACAAGCGCGTCGCGCTCTGCGGTCAGGGCATCGCGCGCGCGGGTCACGTCGCGCACGGTCGCATCTTGCGCCGGGAGGCGGTCCGCGATGATCCGCGCGCCATCCAATGCATGGGATGCCAATAGACGGTCCGGGTCGAGCGTCGCGGCCTCGACTGCCGCCGGAGCGCCGTCATCGGTGTAGCTGGCGCGAAAGCGATCCTCGGCTCGGCCGCGCATGAAGGCCCGGAAGTCCTCGTCCTTCAGCCGTGCCGTGACGCGGTCGGTGAGGTGGCGAACCCCGGGGTCCTTTTGGTGGAGGAGGAAGATCTCCTTGCCGGTCACCGTGATGTCGTTGGCGCGGCGGAAGTTCACCACAACCATACCCTGACCGAGCATCACGCGGCCTGCCTCGCGGAGGACGCGCTCGGTCTCGGAGTAGTACACCCGCTCAAGGATCGGCTTCAGATCGTCATCGAGCTTGCCGGTCCGGCGCCGGTCATCGCCGAGCATGCGGTCGATCTTCTCAGCGAGCGCCAAGCGGTCGGCCAGGATCCCCATGACGTATTCCGTCGTGCCTCGGAGGGGCTGCGCAAACGGGCTCTCGCTGGCGCTGAGCGCCAGACGTGTGAGGAGGGGGCCGTCCGCTCCCGCGACCTCCGCCGCCAGCCGGCGGCGGGCGGCGGCGGCATCGGTGTCGCCGGTGAGGCCGAGATGCTCGGCGAGGCGATGGGCTTCGGTCGTCAAGAACGCCGCCTCGTCGCTGTCGGGCGGCACGTCGGCGAGACGGCGGGCCATGGCTTCGAATTCCGCGATGCGGCCGATGTCGTGAGGGCTGAGCGCGTCGCGTGCCGGAATGTCCGGATCCGGCGCTTCGGCGCCCGGCGCCAAGCGGTTGGGCGCGTCGGGGTCGAGCGTGCCGCGGGCGCGGCGGGTCTCGATCGCATCGATCTCGGCCAGCTCATGGGCAATGGCGCGGGCGATGACGGCTTCATGCGCGCGGCCGGAGACTTCGACGACGTAGATCGTGCGCCCATCGTCCCGCGTTTCTCGGACGAACTGTGCGACGGGCACGTCGCCGTCTTCGGCCGGCGCCAACTCCGGCACGCGGCGGATCTCGACATCGGTCTCCTGGCCGCTGCGGCCCGTCATTCGGATGTGCTCGCGGTCCGGCATCCGGGCGCGGTCGCTCACACTGATCCCCGAGGGCGGATCGCGGAGCGCGCGACCCGCCGCGCCGAGCGTCCGCGAGGCCGAGATCGGGGCGTCCATGAAGTCGCCCCGCATCACGGCGCCTGCAATCCCCGCCGCCGTCCCGTCCGTGTCGCGTGCGACGGCTTCCGCCTCTGCGCGCCGTGCGGGCGGGAGGGCGCCCTCCGCCGCGCGCGCCTCCGCGGCGAGGACCTCCGCCTCGGCGGCGAGGCCGCGCCGTTCCGCCGCCTCCGCATCCGCGTTGCTCCCGGTCTCTGCCGCACGCTCAGCGGCCTCATGCGCCTCCGCCCGCGCCCGCAGCCGTTCGGCGGCCGCGGCGTCGGCGCGGGCGCGCATCGCGCCACCGACCCCCTCGCCAAAGCCCTGGGCGGCGTTCTTCAGGCCCTCC
>JBCCWM010000277.1:0-6199 GCA_039193505.1 Pseudomonadota bacterium
GCCCGTTCGCTCGTCCAGTGTCTCGGCCGTGAACTGGTTGCCACGCTCCGCGATCGCCGCGAGCGTCTCGCCCGAGACCTCGGCCACTTTGAGCCCGCCACCGAAGCGCAGGAACGCGTCGAAGTCGTACCGGGTCAGAGGACCGGCAGCGAGCGGAGCGCCGAAGGTCGTGTGCACGATCATCGCGACATCCGCCTCTGCGGCCAGTCGCATCGCGTCCGTCGCCAGAAGAATGGAGCGGTGCATGTCAAAGGCCGTCGGCACCACCGCCAGAACTTCGGTGTCGTCCTCGGTCAGATGCTCGGCTTTCTGCTCCTCGATCAGTGCGGCGAGTGCGGCGTCGCCGGATCCAGGCCGGACAGTGCGTGTCGCATAGCCCGTTTCGATCCCGTCCGATCCACGGCGGAGCGCGAGGATCCCGATCTTTGTGCCCCAACTGCCGCCATGGACGTAGCGCACGCCGTTGTGAGTGAGGTTGATGTCGACATGGTCGTGCGCGCCCTGGATCACGGCGCCCTCGGGCAGCGTGTCGATGAAGGTCTTGTCGGGACCGACGCCTGCGTGGCTCATGATCAGCTGCAGATCGGCATCCGCTGCTGCGCCGGGCAGCGCGTCGGCGACGAATTGCGCGGTGTCGAGGAATGTCAGCGTTTCGCGGACGGGCGGGCGGTAGACGAAGGGGTTGGTCGCCGCGAGACCGAGGAGCGCGACATCGATCCCGCCGAGCCCGAGGCGATCGGAGACCGGGGCAAAGAACCGCCCGGTGCGTTTGTCGATGAGGTTCGAGATCACCCGGATGCCCACCTGATCGGCGCGTGCGAGAAAGCTCACCATATCATCGAGGATCGCCGTCTCATGGTTGCCGAGATTGACCACCACCGGCATTTCCGCGGCGAGAGCCGCGAGAAAGGCCCAGTCGACGGCGCCGCCGGAGCGTGCGCAGACCAAATTGCCGCGCTCGAAGATGTCCCCGTTAAGGAGCACGGCCGCCGGTGCCGTGGAGACCGCGCGCATCGACCGAAACGCCTCGAGGAGGGCCGGCAGGCGCGCATAGGGCGCGTGGAGGTCCGAGATCGTGAAGAGATAGGCGTCCGCCCCGCCTTGGGGCGCTGCCCGGAGCGGTACCGTGACGGCGGCGGTCGCGGCGGCGCCCTTTAGAACGAGACGGCGGTCCACGAGGAGGGGTGAGGGCATCATCGCAGGTCTCCGGATCGGCCTTCGGGTTGGACGCAGCACCCCCTTCTTGTGCAACAGGCGCGTGCCAAAGGTCTAGATCCTCTCATCCCAAGGTGTGCCGGCCAACCAAGTGGCAAAGGTTTCCGCGGCGAGGCCGCCTCGCTTGGCGCGGGCCACGAGAAAGAAGGCATCGGGAGGCGTGATCCGCGGCAAGCCAGCCGGGACGAGTTGGCCCGAGGCGACCAGCCCGCCGCTGATCGAGCGCCAGCCGAGCATCAGGCCACGCGCCTCGAGCGCGGCCTGTGTGGTCTGGACGTAGTTCGTGAACGTGCTCCCCCGGCCGGAGGCGCGAAGACCCGTGCGGCGCAGATACTCAGCCCAGGTGACCCACGAGGTCTCGGGCGCCTTGACGTGGAGGAGGGCAGTGGTGGCAAGGGGGACCGGCCCCTCGTGGCGTGCCTTCAGCGCGGGGCTGCAGAGCGGCTCCACCACTTCATCGAAGAGCAGCGTCACCAGGCCATCGGTCCAGCGGCCGTGGCCAAACCGGATTGCAAGGTCGATCCCCTCGGCAAGGTCGGGGCTGCCGGATTGGGTGGTGATCACGTTGACGGTCAACTCGGGATGCGCCTCGTAGAAGCCCCCGAGCCGCGGCATCAGCCAGTAAGTGGCGACCCCCACCGAACAGGCGACAGTGACGGCGTTGAGGCTCTGGCGTTCGCTGTCGCGTAGGGTTTCGAGCGTCTCCTCGATGCGACCGAGCCCGAGCATGATTGCATCGGCCAAGACCTGCCCGGCCTCGGTCGGGCGGGCCGGGCGGCGCGTGCGGTCGAGGAGGCGGAGACCCGAGAGCGTCTCGAGTTGGCGGACCGCCTGACTGATGGCGGGTTGAGTGACGTTAAGCTCAGCCGCGGCCGATTGGATCGAGCCGCGCCGCGCCACGGCGGCAAAGGCACTGAGCAAGCGAAGTGGCGGGAGACCGGGTGTCATTTCATAACGATACGCTTATACTAAGCTCAGCGCAAACGACCTACCAATGCGCCCGCTGCCCGCCTAGCGTTTGCCTGCAAGGACCACCGCGCGGGAGGATCGCATGGACGGTATCGAGATGGAGGCAATCACGCTTGGGGAGGCCGGGCTGAGCCTGCTCCTCCCCGATGGGCGCGAAGGCTACTTCAATTATTACTGGTTGCGGGACAGTTGTCCGACCTCCTTCGATCCAGTGACGCGGGAGCGTGTGTACGACATTTTCCACCAGGAGACGCCGCCGCGGCCGGATATGGCCCGGATCGAGGGCGACACGCTGGTGGTATCCTGGCGCGGCGAGGCGCATGTCTCGCGGTATCCTCAATCCATGCTGTCCGCTTATGCAGATGGCACGCCGCGCACGGACCCGTCCGCACTGCCGCGGCGTCCTTGGTACGCCGATCACTATCCAGACATTGTGCGGGTCACGCATGATCTCCTCCACACGTCCGAAGATGAGCGCAGACGCTGGATGGAGGCGCTCCTGGTTGAGGGCGTCGCGATCGTGACGGGCATGCCGGACACGGACGCTGCGCTGACCGAGACCGCGCGTCTCAACGGACAGATCCGACCGACATTCTTCGGGCCCTATTTCGATGTCCGCACGCATATCAAGCCGACCAACCTCGCCTTTACATCGGCCGCGCTCGAGCTCCACACGGATGTCCCGGCGGAGGAGTTTGCGCCGGGGATCCAGTACCTCCACTGTCGGGCCAACAGCGTGTCGGGCGGCCTCAGCCTTTTTGCCGACGGGACGGCGGTCGCCAATGATCTGCGGTCCGCGGACCCGGCGGCCTTCCGCCTTCTCTCCGAGACGGACGTTCCCTACTACAAAGAGCATGACGGCATTGACATGCGGGCCCGCCAGCGGGTGATCGAGCTCGACGCGTCGGGCGAGGTCTCAGGCGTGACAATAAGCCAGCACATGGCCGATCTCTTCGACATGCCGCAGCGCGACCTCGACGCCTACTACCCGGCCTTCGTGCGGTTCGGGAGGATGCTGCAGGAGGACAAATACCTCATGCGCTTCACCCTCCGCGCGGGCGAGTGCATCAGTTTTGACAATCACCGCATTGTCCACGGCCGCGAGGCCTACGCGGCCACCAGCGGTGAGCGCTACCTTCGCGGCACCTACACTGATCGGGGTGAGCTCCGTGGGCTCTACCGCGCGATGGTCTCGGAGGGGCGGTTCGGATGAAGGACATGGCCGAGGTCGATGTCGAGGCGCTCCGCATCGATCTTGCTGCGGCGTTCCGGCTGGCAGCGCGCTTCGGCTGGCACGAGTCCGTCGGCAACCATTTCAGTGCTGCGGTGTCGCCGGAGAGGTTTCTCCTCAACCCCAAATGGCGGCACTTCTCAGAGATCCGGGCCTCCGACCTCCTCCTCCTCGAGGCCGAGGATCCGGCCGTGATGACGAGGCCGGATGCGCCGGATGCGTCGGCCTGGACGATCCACGGCACGCTTCATCGGGTGCGACCGGATGTGCGCGTCGTCCTCCACTGTCATCCGCCCCATTCAACGGCGCTGGCTGCCCTCAAGGACCCGGACGTGCCGCCGATCGACATGAACACAGCCCGGTTCTGGGGCGATCTGGCGATCGATCGGGACTGTGGGGGGATCGCCGATGACGCAGCGGAGGGGGAGCGGATTGCCGCAGCGCTCGGCACGTGCTCGACGCTCCTCATGGCCAATCACGGGCTCACCTGCACGGGCGGGAGCGTCGCCGAGGCGTTCGAGCAGCTCTACTTTTTTGAGAAGGCAGCGCAGACGGTCCTTTTGGCTTGGGCGAGCGGTCGGCCCCTCGCTGTGATGCCAGACGAGGTCGCCGTGCGCACCGCCGCAGGGTGGCGGGGCTATCGCGGGATGGCGGATGCGCATTTTGCCCACCTCAAGCGTGTGCTCGACCGCGAGGAGCCCGACTACCGCGCATGAGGCTTGCCTCGGACGGTGTCGTCCCGTCAGGTCGCGCTGTGAAGACAACCGGAGTGGCAGGATGAGAGTGGGCTTCATCGGGCTCGGCAATGTGGGTGGCAAACTCGCCGGCAGCCTCGTGAGAAACGGGACAGATCTCGCCGTTCATGACCTTGATCGGGCGCTCGTTGACGGGTTCTTGGCGCGCGGCGCCGCCGCTGGCGAGGGACCCGCGGCCTTGATGCGGGAGCGGGACGTCGTTATCACCTGCCTGCCCTCCCCGGACGCCTGCGGGGCGGTGGTGGGTGAGATGCTGGCAGAGATTCGCCCTGGAAAGATCTGGATCGAGATGTCGACGACCGACCCTGCCGAGGTGGTCCGTCTCGGGGCGGAGGTCATGTCGCGGGGCGGGCACGCGGTTGAGTGCCCTGTGTCGGGCGGCTGCCACCGCGCGGACACCGGCAACATCTCGATTTTCGCAGGCGGGGATCGGGCAGCCGTCGACGCGGTCCTTCCTCTCCTGAAGCAGCTCGGCCGTCGGATCCTCCACACTGGACCGCTCGGGACCGCCTCGACGCTCAAGGTCATGACGAATTACCTTGCGACCGCAAACCTCCTGACCTTGTGCGAGGCGCTGGCGACGATGAAGGCCGCGGGTCTCGATCTTGCCACGACATACGAAGCGATCCGGATCAGCTCCGGCACATCATTCGTCCATGAAACGGAAAGCCAGCTGATCCTTTCGGGCGCGCGGGACGTTAACTTTACGATGGATCTCGTCCGGAAGGACATCGGCCTCTTCCAGAGCCTCGCTGAGGCGCATGGTGTGCCCCTGGAGATCTCACCACAGATCATCGAGATCATCGCGGATGGACAACGCCGCTGCGGCGACCGCGCCCAATCCGATCGCATCATTGAGCGTTGGGAAGACGCGACTGGCCTCGACATCCGCGCGGACGGCTTCCCCGCCGTGCTCGTCGACACCGAGCCCGAGGCGCCGGGCTACGAAGTCCGACCCCCTCTGCAGTGATCAGAGACCGTCGGGACGTTGGTGTCTGCGCTGGCGACGGAGCTGCTGCCCCGAGGGTCGGACCACGATTTTGGTGATGGCAGGGCGTCCGGCCATCTGTCCGGCCCGGGTTCTGAGACCCGGATCTGGCTGCGGATCGCTCAGCGGTCAGGGGAGCCCGCGGCCGTCATCTCGGGGCTACGAGCGCCACCGGGCGGCGTGGTTCGGATCTCTCAGCACGACATTCCTGATCACCGTTCCCGCCCGCCGGCGGCCGTGGCGCCGTAGCGCGCTCCGCCTTTCGGTGGGATGGGTGGTGTGTGGCGTTCTGCGGCGCCCGTCTCGGGGTCATGGTCGGTCTCCGCTGAGCGTCCTCCCCGAGCACGGTGCCGGTTTGACGGGCAAAGCAACAGGTTCTTGCGCGCTGGGTCGTCTCAAGGCGCCGGCGTCCCCTGCACAGGCCCAACGGGCGCGCTAAACTCGCGCCGATGGGAGTTGGAGGACCGCAATGATCACCTTGATCGAAGCCGCTGACTGGGCGGTTGCCTGGGACCAGGCCGAGGACCGGCACGTCTATCGCCGCTCGGTCGACATCGCGTTCGAGGCGGACAAGATACTCCATGTCGGGCCGGGCTACACGGGTCCGCGCGACGACGTGATCGACGGACGGGGTTTGATGATCATGCCCGGCCTCGTCAACATCCACTCCCACCCGCTCTCCGAGCCGATGAACCAGGGGTTCCTCGATGAGGCGGGCAGCCAGGGCCTCTACCAGTCGTCGCTCTACGAATACATGCCGATCCATCGGCCGGACCTTGAGGGCATGCGCGCCTGTGCGGAGAAGGGCATCGCGGAGCTCTTGCTGTCCGGCGTGACGACGCTTGTCGACCTCTCAGTGCCCTATGACGGGTGGGAGGAGATCGTGGAGCGCTCCGGGATCCGGGGTGTCCTCGCGCCGATGTTCCGGTCCGCGGCCTGGTTCACCCGCAATGGCCATGTCGTCGAATACGACTGGAGCGGCGATGACGGGCAGGAGGCGATGGGCGCCGCACTGGCGTTGATCGACAACATCGGGAGCCA
>JBCCWM010000278.1:0-6194 GCA_039193505.1 Pseudomonadota bacterium
GGCGCCGCGGCAACGTCGGCGCACCTGATGCGGTCGTCGGTCTAGGTGTTGGACAGAAGGAGGTTGATCGTCGCGGTGCTGCTCGACGCTGAGCCGCCGAGAAGCGAGAGCGCCGCGAAGCCGGGTGTCAACGCGGTCGGGCCTGCCTGAGCCTCTGCGATCGCAAGAAAGCGACTGATCATCTGATCTGCGATCTCGGCGTTCTCAAACACCGACACCTCACCAGAGCCGAAGATCTCCCGCGTGCGCTCGCTCAGCACCTCGACCTGCCGGTCGATGTCGAGCGCACCGAACTGCGAGGGGAGGCCGTAAGCCGTTTCAAAGACGGTGCGCATTGCGGTGTTGCCGACGATGCTGAGCCAATCCCCGGCCACTGTGCCGATTGGATTGACGTAGGAGCCGATCGTGCGGCTGAACTCCAGCGCAAGACGGAGGTTCGTGTCGCTTTGACCGACTGAGATCTCGAACTCCTGATCGATATATTGCGTTGTGATCCGCGTCGCGAAGTCGGCCTCGCCCACCCTCGATCCCAGCGCATTGCCAAAGCCGAAGCGCGCCGAAAACTCCTCATAGCGCGGGTCGACCAGACGATTGGCGAGTGACTGTGTGTCATCTGTTCCACCTTCGAGGATCGCACGCACAAAGGCCTTTTTGTCGATCTCTTCGCCGAGACCGAACGCACCAAGGGCGACCTTCAGGAGGATCCGGTCGTTCACGAGTTCTTCTGCCGAGGTCACACTCGCGATGTTGTCCTTGAAGTACTGTACTTCACGCGAGATTTGGGCGCTCTCCTCGAGCGCGGTTCGCTGGTTCGCTTCTGTCGCCACCAGAAACCGATACCCGGCGACACCATTGATCGGAACAGCGACGGAGTAGGTCATTCCTCGCTCCTGTGATTGAGCAGGCGGGCCTCGCGGGCGATCAGGTTTTTGAGCGCGCGCATGGCCTGATAGAACTTGCCCGAGACCACGTGTTCGGTGGCGGAATCAAGATGAATGCGGCTCTCGGGGTCGCGAAACACCTGCGACAGCTGTTCGATCCCCACCAAAAGCTGGCGCCGGCCCTCTTCGGGGTCGGCCTGCCCGGCCAGGACGGATTGCGCGATGTAGCAGGTCCGTTTGACCGGTGTGTTGGCCTCTTCCGGATGGATCGCATCCCGGAGGCGGAGGACATTCGCATCTGGTGTGATCACGTTGAGACGCGTGCGCCGGTCGCCATTTTCCATGACGACGCCGTTGATCATCACACGCTCGCGGGGACCAAGCTTGAGGACGAGGCCGGTCATTGTGGTCAGTCCTCGTCGCCATTGGGCGACGCGCCGCGGAGGCCGCGCATGATGGCCGTGTTCACATCCACCAGCGGTCCGACACCGGCCTTCCTCCGGAGCACTTTCTTGGAGTGTTCCCAGGTGAAGTTCGCCAGTGAGATGATCTGCGCCCGGAGAGCGTCCGGCAACTGGTTGTCGTTGGAGGCGACATTGCTCGCCAAAACGGTCCAAAGGCGGCGATTGCTGGCAATGGCCTCAGCCAAGCGCGGGAATGCCGCGGCATCGTCGCTTTGCCCTGCGGCCGCAAGCTCGGCCGTGACTTTCGCGAAGACGCGGTATTCAACGGTGCGCTCGGACGCCGCGATGGCGGTCGTCTGACGGTAGGCCGTACGAGCGAGGGCGGCGGAGTTCATAGGTCACGACCTCAACGCGCGCCGGGTGTGGTCCCGGGCGAAACAGTCAGAGGGAAGGGGCGGGCTGCGAGCGCCCGCCCCAAAGGAGCATTACCGGAACAGCGCCAGGATGTTCTGCGGCGCCTGGTTCGCAATCGAGAGCGACTGGATGCCGAGCTGCTGCTGAACCTGGAGCGCCTGCAGGCGAGCCGAGGCCTCTTCCATGTTGGCGTCCACGAGCGCTCCGATGCCGGAGGTCAGGCTGTCCGACAGCTTCTGGATGAAGTCCATCTGGATGTCGATCCGGGTCTCGGACGTACCGAAGGCCGCCGCCGCTTCGATCGCGACCTGCGACAGGTACTCGATCGAGGACAGAGCCGCCGCAGCGCCTGCCTCAGTGGAGACATCGAGATCGCCGAGAAGCTCGAGGCCGCCACCGATGGTGCCGTCGTCGGTGAGCGTGAAGTCACCAGCCGCAAGCGCCGCACCGACTGCGGTGTCATCGTTGTTGGTGACCGTGATCACATTGCCGGAGGCCGACAGAATGGTCTCACCGTCGCGACCTTCGGATTCGAGCTGGAAGTTCGCCGCCGCCGCGAGCGCCGCCGCAACGTCTGCGAGCGTGTCACCCTCACGCGCCACATACTGAACCGTGGCCGTCGACGTGTTGTTTGTCGTGTCGAAGGACGAGAGATCGAGCTCGAACGACGCCTGCGCCGCAACCTCGGTCACGCCGGTGTTGAAGCCGAGCGTGTAGGTGCCGGTGCCGCCATTGGCAGCCGGGGTGCCGGCAGCGGTGACAGTGTAGTCGGTGGTCGCGGTTGCGCCGGCGGCACTGTCGGTCTGGCCGAGGTCCTGCTTCTCCACCGTGATCTCGGTCGTCGTGACCGAGCCGGCTTCGTTGCGGTCGAGCGATGCGAGAACCTCGATCGAGCCTTCGCCGACGGTGGCGGAGGTGTTCGAGAGCAGGTTCTGTCCGTTGAACTGTGCAGCCGAGACGATTGCAGAGATCTGGTCGCGCAGCGACGCGAGGTCCACCTGCAACTTGTCGCGATCGACGTTCTCCTCCTGAGCGGAGACGACCTTAGCTTTGATTTCGTCGAGAAGCTCAGTGACTTCCTCGGCGGCAGACCGGCCGACTGCGACGGTCGATTCACCGAGGGCGAGCGAGCCCTGGATGGCATCGAAGCCCGCAACGTCGGATTCCATCACCTGGCTGATGGCCCAGAGTGCGGAGTTGTCTTTCGCGGTTGCGATCTGCTTCCCGGTCGAAATCTCATCCTGAGTTTTCGCCAGGTTCTTGTTGATCATGTTAAGGGTTTGCAGCGCGACCATCGCGCCGTTGTTCGTCAGAATGCTGGACATGGGTTTCCTCTATCCCCAAGCGGTGCGTTCGACACCGCCGTTTCACACCAGCCGCGCAAAGCAGCCCTGAACGCCCTTCTGACGTATGCGGTTCCGGGCCAACCCGTTCCGCGCCGACCCCTCAAGGCCGCTGAGGTGCTTCTACGCCGGCACCGGATAACAGGCAGTTAAATGGGCACTTCTCTAAGATACGGATTCAGAACAGTTTTAGAGGTCGGGCTGTCAGCTGCGCTTTTCCACGGTCGGCGCGGGGCGCGCCAAATCCCGGCGCTCGCCGCCTCGGGTATACGTGTTGAGCGAGCTGCGTTGCGCACGTATGGCGGCAAGACGTGTCTTGGCGGCGGCGACCCCCTTGCGTGCCGCCTCCAGCATCCGGGTGTTGCGCCCTGCCGCGTGCCGCACGCCGTCAACCAGAGCCGCGTCAACATCGGGCGTGCGGGCGGCCGTCCGCTCGACATCATGAATAAGGCGGGTGAGCTCGTCCGATCCGCGCGCAGCGTCTTCGAATTTTCCTGACAGCAGCAGGCTGCGCTGACGATCCAGGGTCTTGCGCATCTGCGTCAGGCGACGATTGAGCGCGCCGGCACCACCGAGCCTCATGTCGAACCCTCGCTTAGGGCGCGCACGATCGCCTCGGAGAGCCCGATGCCGCCGCGTGCGGCAATGATAGTCGCGTACTCGCGGGTGAGGAAACTGGAGAACGCATCCTCCCCCGGCCCACCCCCAAAGTTCTCGAGCGGTTTGCCGACGCCGGCGGCCTTCAACATCTCGGCGAGGAACGTCGCCTCCAATGCTTCCGCCTTCGCCGCCAGCTCGGATGATGCCGGTTTGACGTCCTGTGTGCTGCCCAGCGCCAGTGCAGCAGCAAACCCATCGATCATGTCTCACCTCCGCATGCTGTCGGATGCGTTATTTCCTGAGCCGGTAAATAATTGGTAAGGCTTGGCATTCATGGTGCGGACCGAACGAGCGAGCACCGGAGAACCCGCATGACCCCCCTCGATCTCACTTTGGCACGCACCGGTGCGGGCGCCCAAGGATCCGGACCGCAAGGTGCCGGGCTTCCCGCCGGCGATGTGGAGTCGCCCACAAGGCGGGCCGAGAGTTTCGCCGAAGCCTTGTCCAAATGGCGCGGCGCCGGCAAGACGCCGCCACAGACGCAGTCCGAGGCGGAGACGCCCGAGGCCCCCGACCAAAGCGACGCAGTGGCACTCCCAGATGCAGCCCTTCCGGCTGCGGCTCCTCCGCCGCCGGCGCGGCTTGCGGCGGTCCTTGCGCCGGAGACCGGAGGGACCGCCGAGCCAAAGACCGTGGCGCAAACATCCCAGGGTGAGGAGCTGCCCATTCCGGCCGGAAAGGGGGCGCCGGAAGCCGCCCCACCGCCGCCCGCACGTGACCTCGCCCCGCCCCTTCGGCCGAACCCGCGGCCGACCGACGCCGTTCCCGGGGCTGATGCTCCAACGGCTGGGCCGGCTCGGCCGGGCCTCACGCCGGACGAAGCGGCCTCGGAAGATGTGGCGCCGCGGGAGGTGCCGCGACCGACGGCTCCAACGGTCGGTGCCGCGGGGGCAACGCCTGTCTCGGTCGACAAAGCAAACACCGGTCAAGCTCTGGCGTCACTTGAGTCCAGCGCACAGGCGAGCAAAGACGCACCCGGGTCGTCAACTCCGCTGGCCCCCCTCTCGCCCGACGCCGATCCCCGCCCGAACGCCAACTTGGATGGCGCTGTGCCTTTGCCGCCGCGGGATGCGAGCGCCGCGCCTCAGGTGCCATCCCCGAAGGCGGCGCCAGGGGTCACGGCAACCGTTCCGGCGGCCGCAACGCTCGATCCGGCGCACTCTGTTGAGCGCGCCGTTGCGGAGGTCGCTGACACCGCTCTACCGGAGGAAAGCCGAATTGCCGCGACCGAGACGCGCTTCACCCATCAGCCGCCACCGTCAAGGGCGGCGATCGCGCTGCCTCAGTTCGCGGATCAGCTCATGCTCCGCCTGGCGGAGCGAGGGGGCGCGACGGGCGGCACCGAGATCGAGGTTCGCCTCGATCCGCCGGAGCTCGGCCGCGTGCGGATAGGCTTTTCGGGGCTCGACGGTGCGCTGACCGGTGTTGTCACCGCGGAACGGCCAGAGATCGAAGCCCTCCTCCGCCGCAACGTCGACGCGTTGGAGCGCACTCTGGCGGAGGCCGGTTTCTCGGGAATCTCGCTCAGCTTCGGCGACAGCAGGCAGGAGCATGCCGCAACGCCAGGCGCGCCTTCCCAGACCGCTGGCCTCATTGTCGACGCAATCGCGCCAATCGATCCGGCACCCACCCGCCCCGTCGCTGAGGGCGGCCTCGACATTCGTCTGTGACGCAGGAGACTTAAGCTATGGACGTGACAAGCATCGGCGCCGCAACTGCGTCCGGCACCGCGACGCAATCCGCAGAGTCCGCGCTCACCACCGATTTTGAGACGTTTCTGACCCTGCTGACCGCTCAGATGCGCTACCAGGATCCCCTCGATCCGACCGACTCAACGGAGTTCGTGTCGCAGCTCGCCACGTTCTCGGCCTTGGAGCAGCAGATCGAGACCAACACGTTGCTGACCGACATCGGCACCATGCTCTCGGGGGAGACCGATCTCGTCAACCTCTCAGCTTGGATCGGCCAAGAGATTGAGATCGCTGGGAAAGCCCCCTACACGGGTGAGCCGATCACGTTCGAGACGACACCGAACGTTGAGGCGAGCGACGCCGTACTTATCGTGCGCGATGCCCTCGGCGCCGAGGTTCAACGAGTGCCTGTGGCGCCGACCGAGAGCCAGGTGACGTGGAGCGGGGCAACCGCCGGCGGTGGTGATGCCAGCCCGGGCCAGTACAGTGCAACCGTCGAATACAGCAACGGTTTTGGCCCTGTCTCGGTTGTCACGCCCACCAGTTTCCACGCGGTGACGGAAGTGCGCGCCACCGGTGCCACGCCGACGCTGGTGACCGCAGGGGGCACCACGGTGACAACGGATGAAGTGACTGCTGTGCGGGTGCCCGCCGAGGGGTCTTAGAGCCTGGCTCGAAACGCGCTCAAACATAAGACTGTTTTGCGAGACGCCAGATGGTCAGGCGGATGTGGGAGACGTTGATCCATGCCTCAGCGGAGGCCGTGGATTTTTCCCAATCCTCGGCCAGCCGGCCGAGCCA
>JBCCWM010000279.1:0-6173 GCA_039193505.1 Pseudomonadota bacterium
CCGTCGGGCCTGAAGGCCTCGAGGCCGCCGCGGCGCTCGATCTCGACGAGGTCGATGCCTCTGCCCGCGCCAAAGACGCCTATCGCTCGCTCGCGGACATGCTGCTCGCGGGACGTGTTGACTGAGGGAGAACCATGAGCACCGTAGATCCGTCGATCCGCGCAGCCATCAACGGCGCCAACGATGAGGCGAAGGCCGCCGGCACCCGCCCTTGCCTGATGAACCGTCGAGAGTTCCTGTTGACCAGCGGGATCGCCACGACAGTCGTGATGGTGGGGGTCCCGGGGATGCCCGAGGCGCAGACACCCGCTGCGATCTCCACCTATCCCCGCAAGTTCATCACGACGCTCAGCTCCCTCACCGTCGATCAGCCCTTCGACTTCGAGTACCCCGACGAAGGGCAGTATGCGGAATCGATCCTTGTGAAGCTCGGGCAGGAGGCCGGCGGCGGCCTCGGTCCGCAGAAGGACGTCGTCGCGTTCAACTACACCTGCACGCACCAAGGCGGCGCGCTGCAGGGCACCTACCAGGCGGCGGACAAGGTGCTCGGGCCCTGCCCTTTGCATCTCACGACCTTCGACATGACGCGTCACGGGATCTTCGTCTCGGGCCAGGCCTATCAGTCGCTGCCGCAGGTGCTGCTCGAACTGGACGGCGACGACATCTACGCCGTCGGCATGTTCGGCCTGATCTACGGCCGTTTCGACAACCTGCAGGGATAAGGAGCGCGCGATGTCGACCCCCTATTACGTTCCCGCCGAAAGCGTCCCCCTGCCGCCGCCCGACGCCGATGTGATTGCGACGGCCTGCGATTATTGCATCGTCGCCTGCGGCTACAAGGTCTACCGCTGGCCCGTCGCGGGCGGCAAAGTGGGCGGGCCGCGGGCCGCCGAGAACGCCTTTGGCGAGGACTTCCCGGTCTTCCCGCTCGGCGCCTGGGTCGCCCCCAACCAGCACAACATCGTGCTCCACAACGGGGAGCCGCACCACGTCGTCATCATCCCCGACAAGGACACGGATTTCGTCAACTACGACGGCAACTCCTCCATTCGGGGCGGAGCGCTCGCGAAGAAGGTCTACAACCCACAGTCGCCGACCCGCGACCGGCTGCAAAGCCCGATGGTCCGGATGTTCGGCGTGCTGATGCCGGTGACCTGGGACTACGCACTCGACATCGCGGCCGAGGTCGGCAAATACGTGCTCGAGACGCACGGGACCAACGCCTACGGCGTCAAGACGTTCTCCTACGGCTATATGGAGAACACCTACGCCATCACGAAATACGCGCTTCGCCATGTGCGCACGGCGAACTTCACCTTCCACGACACGCCCTCCGACGTGACCTCGACGCCGGGGTTCCGGGACGCGGGCTTCGACAATTTCGGGCCGAGCTACGACGATTGGGCCGAGGCCGACACGCTCCTGATGTGTGGCACGGACCCTTACGAGTCGAAGACGATCCTCTACACCAACTTCATCATGCCGGCGATCCTCGGCGGGCAGAAGGCGATCTTCATGCTGCCGCGGAAGACTGCGGGCGTGGCGTTTGCCGAGAAGAACGGGGGCCTGACGCTCGACATCCAGCCGGGGACCGACCTGCCCGTGGTGCTCGCCATCGCGCGGGTGATCGTCGAGAACGGCTGGGAGGACAGCGACTGGATCCGCGACTGGGTCAACAACCGCTGGGAAAGCTCCTCGGGCTTCGGCCAGGGCACCCGCAATACGCCCTGGCAGTGGCGCACCACCTGGGGGATGTTCCAAACTTCGGGCTTCGAGGACTGGAAAGAGTGGCTGCTGGCCCAGGACTACGCCATCCCTGAGAACGCCGCTGAGATCGCGCAGATCGACGTGCAGAAGATCTACACCGCGGCCGAGTGGATGGCGAAACCGCGCGAGGACGGCTCGCGCCCCAAGACCTCGATCATGATCGAGAAGGGGTTTTACTGGTCGAACAACACCGGCAACACGCAGGCGATCTCGGCGCTCGGGATCGTCTGCGGCGCCGGCGGGCGGCCGGGCCAGGTGATCGGCCGCGCGGGCGGCCACCAGAGGGGCGGGCTCCGCGGCGGCGGGTATCCCCGCAACAAGAGCCCCGAGAAGCTGCCGGGCCGGCGGCGTCGGGCGATGGACACCGACCGCTACCTGATGTCGGGCCACACGCGGCTTGCGCATGTGATCGGCACCACCTGGGTGCAGGCGATGTGCGGGTCCCAGTCGCTCCAGGCGAAGTTCGACGAGCTGACGACCCGCAACCCGCACCAGGTGATGAGCTTTGAGAAGCAGGACATCATCGACACGCTGAAGCGCCGGGTCGATTCGGGCGGCATGGTGGTCTGGAACCAGGACATCTACCTGGTCGACCCGATCGGCGCCCGCTACGCCGACATCGTCTTCCCCGCCTCCGGTTGGGGGGAGGAGACCTTCACCCGCGCCAACGGCGAGCGGCGCCTGCGCCTCTACCCGAAGTTCTACGACGCGCCGGGCGAGGCCAAGCCCGACTGGTGGATCATCGCCAACCTCGCCAAGAAGATGGGGTTCGAGGGCTTCGACTGGCAGACCTCGAACGAGGTGCTGGAGGAGGGCTCCCGCCACTCCCGCGGCTCGCGCAAGGACTTCCACATGGTCCACGTCGCAGCCCAGCGCGAGGGCAAGACGCTCCACGAGAAATTCGCGGAGTTCGGGACCAACGGCATCCAGGGCCCGGTGCTGATGGACGCCGACGGCAACCTGGTCGAGACCAAGCGGCTCCACGACGTCAACCGCGTGCTCCCCGCGGAGGGCCCGGTTGGGCGCACGGTCTTCAACAAGAAGCTCACGCATTTCAACAGCCAGACTGGCAAGTGCAACATCCAGAAGGCGCCCTGGGGCCTCTTTTCCAGCTATTGGGAGTGGCTGAAGCCCCGCGAGGACGAGATCTGGATCTCCTCGGGCCGGATCAACGAGCGCTGGCAGTCAGGCTATGACGACCGGCGGCGGCCCTACATCGTGCAGCGCTGGCCCGAGAACTGGATCGAGCTCCACCCCACTGTGGCGGCGGCCAGGGGGATCGAGAACGGCGACTACGTGCAGGTCTACTCCGACCGAATCCCCGTCCAGACCGACACGATCGTGGGCGTCGAGGGCTCGGATTTCGACTTCGCCTCGCTGCTTCGGAACGGGCATATCGAGCTGACGCGCGCCTCGATCACGGCGGTCGCCATCGTGACGCCGGCGGTGAAGGAGAACCTCGGCTACATGGACTTCCTCCACACCGCGCAGCCGGCCAACGCGCTCGCCGGCCGGGTCGTCGACTGGATCAGCGGCAACTACAACTACAAGATGGGCGTCGGCAAAGTGCGCAAGATGGGCCCGAGCCCATACAAGACGCAGTTCCGCTCGATGTCTTTCGCCCGCCGCGACATCGCGTGACCTGGGGGACGGTCCAAGCAATGCCCGATGACCCGCACAGCCGCGCCGTGCCTGATCCGGCGCGGGTTCTCTCGCGCCACCTTGCCACCGAAAACGAGGTGCTGCGGAGCGCTGCGATCCGGGCCGTGGCGGGGCTCGAGCTTGCGCGGGAGGAGGCCCTGCCGATCCTCGCCGAAGCGCTGCTCGATCCTGACCCGGATGTCCGCACTGATGCGATGGCAGCGCTCGCCCCCTTGGCGGGGCCCGAGGAGGCTCCGCTTCTCTGTCGCTCCCTGTGTGGTGATCCGGTGCGGGAGGTGAAACTTGCAGCGATTGCCGGGCTCGAGAGGGCCAATGACGCAGCGTCGGGCGATCTCCTGCGCGCGCTTGTGCGCTCGCGCGCAGAGGACCTCGTGGTGTGGGAGGATGAGAACAGCGACTGGGAAGACTGGCTCGACGTCCAGATCGCGTGCATCCGTGCGCTCGGCTTGCGCGGCGCGACCGCCGCGCTCCCGGATCTTCTGGCCGCGCGACGGGACGAACTGGGGCAGGAGGTCGACCTGCCGGTGTTTCGCGCGCTCTCCGGGATGGGGCGCGATGGCGTCGGCGCGCTTCTTGAGGTTCTCGAGGGTGAGGGTGGTCTCTCCAGACGCCGCGCCGCCGGTGTGTTGGCGGATATGGACAGCGATCTTCTCCGCGATCGGGCGTGGCAGCTTCTGGCGCTTGACGACGCGCATCTGCGCGCGCTCGGCATAGCGCTCCTGGCACCGACCGATCCCGAAGTCGCGTCGCGTGCGCGATCCGACCCCGAACCGTCGGTGCGGATTGCCGCACTCCGCCATGCGGCTGCGCCGACGCTCTTTCTGGAGGCCCTGCAGGACCCGTCTCCGGAGGTTCAGGCGGCGGCGCTTGAGCGCGTCGAACGCCCTGCGAGCGACGATCTCCGTGCCGCCCTTCGAGACAATATGCTGGCCTGGTGCGCCTCGGCGCCGCGGGTCTTGAAGACGGCGGCTGTCCGGCGTTTGCCGGTGATCGCGCCCGAGATGGCGGTGGCGCCGCTCCTCTCCCTGGCTGAGGACCCGGAGGCCCATCTCGAGATCCGAGTGGCGGCCGTGCGGGCGCTTGGAGGCCTCGGTGTTGGAGTTGACGCATTGACGCCCCTCTTGGCCTGCCGCGCGCAACAGGTTCGAGCGGCGGTTCTCTGTGAACTGGCCGGGCGGCCCGAAGACCCCGACGCGGTCAAGGCCATTGCGGCCGCGATGGCGGGCACGTGGCTCACCCCCGCGGATCTTCCCGAGGAGGGTGAGGAACTCACCGGGCCGGATGTCGGCATGGCAAAGTCCGAAGGCGGGCCGCGGCGCATCGCGATCTCTCGCGAGGGGCACATCATCGGCGCGGATCCTTTTGACGCAGGTCCGGAGACATCGACCCTGGCGTCGATCCTGGGGCCGCCGGCGCCGGTCCCAGAGGCGGAGGACACACCGGAAGAAACGGCCGCCAAGCGTCGACGCCGCCGCGCCGTGGAAGGGCCGGACGACGTGATAAGATCTCTCTCGAGCGAGGCGCTGCAGAGCTGCGCGCCATGTCCCGGCCGAGAGATCGAGACCGCCCTCCTTGAGCGCGCCGGTTGCACGGATCTCCACCTCCGGCGTCTCGCCTGGACGGCGCTGGCGGAACGGCCGGACCGCTCGAGCGCCGTCGATGCCGCAGCGGCCCTCGGTGCACAGGACACCGATCCGGCGATCCGCCTGGCAGCCCTCCGGGCGGCACGCACGCTTCCGGCCGATGCTCTCGCGCGGATGGGTGGAGACCCCGATCCCTTGATCCGCGCGGCAGCGGTGGCCCGGATGCCCACCCGGACCGCGCTGGCTTTTGCAGCCGACCCAGCACTCGCGGTGCGGCAGGCCGCGGCCGATCGGATCCTCGAAGCCGACGCATCGGCCGCGACGGGTGTGCTTGTCGACACGCTCCTCGCTGCGGAGCGTGTCGACACGCTCTCCCACGCGATGCGCCGATCCGAGGTCGCGCGGGCCTGCGTGCTGGCCCATCTCGGGCGGGAGCTTGTCACCCCGCGCGACGCCCTGGTTCTCCTCGAGGCGTGCGCCCGGCGCCAACACTACTAGCGCGGTCCCAAAGCTCCACGGCCCAAGGCCCGCGCGCGTCGGCGCACCTTTGGCCAGCAGGCAGATACGCCTGGCCCGGTAGGGGAACCCGTTGCTTTCATGGATCAGGACGCGAGCGACTGATCCAATCCGCTTTAGGAGGCGCGCGGCCTACTCGGCTGACAGACAGACGTAAACCGCAGTTGCCCTCCCGAGATCCACGCATTCTTCGGCCCCGACGGCGTGACCGCCTCTCCGCCCCCCCAAGGGCGTCTGGTGTGGCCGGGGGGGTAGGCGTTGAGCCGGGGAGTGCCGCGGGCGGGCTCGGTCGTCTGGCGAAGATCTTGGTTCAGTTGCTTGGGGCGGGCGGTGCTGCGGCGCGGGCGGGTGCTGGCGGGGGGCTGCGCGGTGGCGATGGCGGCGTGCGGCGGGGCGCATGTCTGAGGTCGCGAGATCGGGGCGCTCGGGCTTTCGGTCCGGCCGATCGGGACGCTCGGGTACGCGGTCCGGCCGATCGGGACGCTCGGGCCTGCGGTCCGGCCGATCGGGGCGCTCGGGCATGCGGTCCGGCCGATCGGGACGCTCGGGCATTCGGTCCGGCCGATCGCGCCGGCCTGCGCAGGCAGAGCGAGGCGGATGCGGACAGCGATCCGGGGGATCGGTGTCCTGCCGAACGGCGCCAAC
>JBCCWM010000280.1:0-6150 GCA_039193505.1 Pseudomonadota bacterium
CGGACCGGCGGGACGAAGACCTGGCGCCTGGCGACATCTGCTCGGATTGCGGCGGTGCTGCCGCTTGGCGAGGAGGCGACCCGAGAGCGCGCATGCGTCCCCGGCCGCTTTGCCATCCGCGAGGTCGTTCGGGCCTCGCATGCCCTCCAACGGCTGCGATGCCGTCGCAGAGGTTCCACCCCTGAGCCCTCCAATCGAGCATTGCCGTGCCGGGCCCGCTCTCCCGGCCCGCAATCCGATGGGGAGATGCTGTGGCCGCCCGTATCGCCGCCAATCCGGCATCGACACCCGCGAGGGGGGCTTCACCGATCCATCGTGACCGACTGGAGCGGGCGCTCCTTGGCCCTCCTGGAGCCCTTGGCCGACCGCATCGCCACCCGGTCCGACGCTCTTCGCCGATGGCAGCTCGGTCAAGCTGCAGACCGGCGGCCAGACGGGCCAAACCCTCACCGCACGCCTGTGGCGAGACGAGCGCCCCCGGTGCGGCCGAGCCCCGCCCTGTGCATGGTCCCCGTTCCGCACAGATCGTACGGGCGAGCGCCCCGCCGATCATCTGGCCCGGGCATACCGGCGCGATCCACGCAGATGGGCGGAAAGCTCTTCGGCCCCGACCGGGCGCACCTGATCTATGTCCGCCGCACGGTCGCCGATCGTCTTGAACAAGATGGATCCGCCACCGCGACAGAGGTCCTCGAACACAGTGCGACACTCCACACCGTCGAGACGACGATCCGCCATTGCTCCCCCCACCGGGAGGCTCGCCTTGCCCGGCGTCCGGAACGGGCCCAACCTCCGACGCTCGAGAGCGGTGGCCGACCGCCAACGTCCAAAGATCTCCGCCACGTCCAACCCGGCCGAAGCCCTCACCACGCCCTCAACCGAACGCCAAAGGCTCAGGACTTCCCTGCGGAACGGCGCGATCTCGACAGCAGCATCTGCAAGCGCTAAAGCCGCCGATCCCGAGCGGCTGATCATTTTGCACTCTCTCTCTCTAAGCGTCTGGAAACATGCGAGTTTGATCTGTCGATACTGCGCGACACGGGAGTCCTTTCCGCTTGATCGCGGGCATGGACTTGTTTGGGCGCACTTTCGACAAGCCGTTTTGCCGGCGGAATGCCCTTTTTGATCAGCCGTCGGATCACGTGATTGGTCACGGTGAGCTCGTTTACGGCCTCGGTCATGGTGCGATACGGGTCAGTCCTGTCGGCGGACGGACAATGGATGTCACTGACCCGGCGGATCGAGGAGACGCGTTTTGCTCTGGCCGGTTGGCATGCCTTGCCGGTTGAGGCACGCGACGATCGCGTCATCGGACCGGCGCCCGACCACGTCACGGACAACACTGAGCGCTTGCTGGCCGGTCTTGGCGCCGTGTTCGTCTGGCATGGGCTTCATGACACGAAGCTCCATGTGCCGCCCGCCTTTACAGTGGATCACCAGCACGACCTCGCCGGTCTCGTCGTCGATACCGGCGATGGTGTCCTCACCGAGTGTCCCGACAGGGGCCACGGTTGAGCCTGGTTGCGCCGGGGGCAACCCAGGCGGCGTTAAGGTCATCGGCACGCCCGTCCGGTCGGTGGGCGGCATCGACTGTGTCGCCGGTGGTGTGGGCCCGTTCGAGACGCTGCGCCAAGGCCCGAACTCAGCCAAGCGCCTCCTCCCAGAGCTTTTCCAGTTCCAAAGCAATCAGTAGGTTCTCCGAAGCGCGAGATGCAAAAGGCTCTTCTTCGTGACAGACCTCCTGTCGTACGTGTTGAAGGTCCAGTTGGAGAACACCTCGCGGTTCCTCTGCCGCCTTGCTGATGACCACCTGCGCCACGATGGAGGCCTCAATGGCCAGAGGCCCAGCCGCTTCGATGACGGCGCCAACACCCAGCTTCTCTGCCCGAGTGCCACCGAAGACGACGCAGTGCTTCTGACCAAGAAGCACGATTGGGGTGTCACACCGACGGACCGGCCTGGGCCTACGCCCTGTGCAGACCAAGTTCAGACGTCGTCCGCGAAGGTCCAGCACGCGACGCAGGTCGCGCCGGTAACGGGCGAGCCGGAGCACAGCAGTGCCACAAGCCGTTCAAAGCGAGGTCTCTCTGCACACTGGCCGGCGACAAGCATCGCTGCAGAAAACTATGAAGTAGCGAAGAGCCTTGCCCGAGAGCCGGCGGGATGATGCGCGGGCGCGCAGAAGGCCGTACTGTCACTCTGAGGCGAGCATACCGGATCGTCGTCGATGACGTCGATGTCAGCGCGCCCAGACCCGCGCGCCGTGTCCATCAAGTCGTCCTGGCGACGCTGGCTCTCAGGGTTCATCATGACCCGGTTCCTTGAGAACTGACGAACAGAGACGATTGTCTGCCGCTGCAGTGGGGCGGGTGGCCGGACGGCGCTATTCAATGCTCACCGCTCGTCCCCTCCAGTCTCGCCCCTGCTGCCGACAGCAGCTGGGGCGCCGGCGCGCTTAGGGCGGCCTCCTTCTCGACCTGCGCCGTGTGCGTCATCGGACCGGGCTGAAACCGAAGAGGCAGATGCGTGGAGGGCATCGTTCCGGGCTCACACTCGGTCTCTTTTGTCGAGCCGTCATCGACAAAGTCTGGCCGGATCCCAGCGACACGAGAACGCCCGTCAGATCACCAAGCGCAGTGATTGAAACCAGCGGATCGCCAAACCGCAGCGCAGAGCATGCGGTTGCATCGAGACCCGGGCCCACGCCACGATCGAGACACCGAGGTCGCGTGTCAGAGCCACGTTTCGTCCATCGCCGTGTCGAAGCACGAGAAACACCCGGACACCCAATCCAAAACAGACGCGCCGCCGGCAGTGGACGCGAAGAACCTTCCCGATATGGGCAGACCGAATGGGACCTGACTCTCGGCCGCTAAAACCGGCTCTTCATGGGGTCTATCGGAGGAAGCAAAGCCGCCGCCGTGGCACAAACCAGACTGAGACCGCAGAACTTAACGGCATCAATCCCCAGATCTGGCTCGCCCGGACCGCTGGTCCCTTGAGCGGTCCGTCGGGCGCACATCTGCATTTCCGTCTCCGGTGGATCAGATCAGTTTCCTACTAATTTTTAGCTGGGCACGCCGTCAGCGCGATCAGGTGAAAAAGTCGGCCGCGGAGACTGTGGCGACCTCTGAGTGAGCCTGTTGGCATCGGTCCTGTGCCGGACAGGCTGGACGCGTGGAAAACGCGGGCGTTGTCGAACTCTTTGCCGCGCGCCGGGTGGTTACCTTCGCTGCATCTCCGCCGGTTGATCGTGGACCAGATCGCGACGGGCTGGCGGCCCTGGGACATGTTTGCGACGATGGACTTCCGGGAGCGGTCTGGGCGCGGAGCACCGTAAACGGAGCCCTTCTGCAGGACCGGCCGCGCATCGACGTTCGGGGTCTGCGAACGGGTCTCCTCAGCGCCTGCGGCGGCGCGCTCCAGAAGGGCCGCTGCTGTCCTGGCGCGAGGCTCAAATCGCGCCACTCGACCGCGACGAGCCAAAGTGCGGGATCGCCTCGGATCCGACGACGAGCGGACTGGCGACGGTATGCCGGCAAGGGCCAGCTCCATCTGCCCGATTGTGGCCGAGCGCCTGGGAGACGCGTCCGCGAAGCGGTGTCCGCCAAGCGGCCTGCGCATCCAACCGTTCGCGGCAGACCGCTACAGCTCGGCCGATCAGCGCGGAGGCAGGGCGCGGCCCGCTCAAGACCCCCATAGTGCCTGTCGCCGGGGAGGGCGTATGCAAGATCGACAACATCCGCACATCTGCCGGACCCGACCTCGAGCATCGTCACCTCGCCCAAAGAACGGGCAAGGCACCGGCCTTCAAGCCCGCGCATCAACGGTCACACCCGCACTCGAGCCGTAGAGCGCATGCCGTGTTGGGCCGAGCCCCCAAACCAGGCCTGACCGATACGATCCGGGCTGCCCAGCCCGGCTTTGTCAGTCCCGCCCCCCGCCCGCTTGGGCTGCGGCCGGGTCGGGCGCGAAGCCGCCGCGGCGCCGGACACTTAAAGTGCCTCGGCGGTTGCCGGCGGAGAGGCACGCCTCGAGCGGTGCGGCGCAGAGCCAGGCCGACAGGAAGCCGGCGTTGAACGCATCCCCAGCCCCGGTCGTGTCGACGGCGCGCAACGGCTCGGTTGGAACGGTGATCGACCCAACCGGCGACACGGCCCTCGCACCGGCGGCGCCGCGCTTGATGACAGTGAGGGGCGACAAGGGCTCGGCCACGCCGTGCGCGCGGAGCGCGGCGACCTCGGCCTCGTTGGGCAGGAACACGTCCACAGAGCGAATGAGTGGCGCCGCCGCCGCCGCATCGAGCCCATCATCCCAGCCGCAATCGAGCGACACCGTCACGCCGAGTGCGCGCGCGAGAGGGATGATGTCGGGCACGGCGACCAGGCTCGCGAGCTCTCCAATGTGAATGTGCGCGATCCCTCGGCGTTCAACCTCGGCAAGGGCAAGCGACGGGAAGGCTGGACCGGCCCGCTTGGTCAGAAAGGCCCGATCCCCATCTTGCACCACCGAGACAGTGAGCTGCGGCCCCGCCGCCTCCTCAAGCGATGCACTGAGCGAGAGATCGACGCCCGACGCCTCGATCTCGCCTCTGATCAGATCGGAAAACCCCGATGAGGGCAGCATCGTCGCAAGCGATGACGCATGGCCAAGGGCCGCAAGATGCGCTGCGGTGATGAACGCGCCGCCCCCGGCATGGACACCGAAGCCACGTGCGAAAATCTCCGTCCCGAGCGTCGGGAGCCGCGGCACATCGGTGAAGATCAGATCGCAATAAAGCCGGCCGACCGACAGCACTGCGGGGGGGCGTGCGACGTCTGTCACGCCAGCGCCGTGCCAGTGTGGCGGTCGAACACATGGATGTTCTCCGGCGCCGCCCGCAGTGCAACGCGCGCGCCGATCTCCGGCGGCGTGCGCCCGTCAGCCTTCGCAATCACCTCGCCCAGCGGCGTGTCGACATAGATCAGCGTCTCATGCCCGAGCGGCTCACGCAGCGTCACGGGTCCCTCAATCAGGCCGGCGCCGTCGGCGGCCACCAGATCCTCGGGCCGGATCCCGAGGGTCACGTCCCCCTCCCGCACCACCTGTCGGCCAAGCGAGACCTCGCCTCCGTCGAGGCGCACCTCGCCGCCCCGCGCGACGCCCGAGAGCATGTTCATGGCCGGAGAGCCGATGAACCGCGCAACGAAGGTGTTGGCGGGCGTGTGATAGACGTCTGAGGGCGTGCCCACCTGCTGAATGTGCCCCTCATTCATGATCACGATGCGATCGGCCATCGTCATTGCCTCAACCTGGTCATGCGTCACGAACACAATCGTGGCCTCGACGCGCTGGTGCAGCTTCTTGATCTCAAGGCGCATCTGCGCGCGGAGCTGCGCGTCGAGGTTCGACAGCGGCTCGTCGAAGAGAAAGACGGCGGGGTCGCGCACCATCGCACGCCCGATCGCAACCCTCTGGCGCTGACCGCCGGAGAGCTGGTTCGGCCGACGCGACAGCAGGTCGGTCATGCCGAGGAGCTCCGCCGTCTCGGCGATCCGCTTGGCCTTCTCGGCCCGCGTGAGAGAGGAGCTGCGGAGACCAAACCCGATGTTCTTTCGGACCGTCATGTGCGGGTAGATCGCGTAGTTCTGGAACACCATCGCGATGTTGCGGTCCTTTGGCTCCAGGTTGTTGACGACGCGTCCGGCGATCTCGACCGAGCCCCCCGTCACCTCCTCAAGCCCCGCAATCAGGCGGAGGGTCGTGGACTTGCCGCAGCCGGAGGGGCCCACAAGGACGACAAACTCACCCGCAGCGATGTCGAGGTTGATGCTGTGAAGGACTTCGGTCTGTCCGTAGGCTTTCACCAGATCGCGGAGCGCAAGGGTCGCCATGGTGTCAGGCCTCCATCAGCTTGGCAAAGGCGGTGTCGAGGTCATCTGCGGCATCAGAGTGCCGACGGCGCCGCGCGTCCGCCGTCTGCTTGAGGTCCTCAAGCGCCGTCCGGTAGAGAACCTGCGCCTCCGCCAGCGCGGACGGAGCCGGTCCGCCGGGGCGAGACCGCCGCCGCACGAAGGTCTCAGCCGAGACCGCGTCTTCGAAGGCCGCCGCGTCAAGGCTCGTCTCACGACCGAGCGCGGCCCTGAAGGCGGTTGAAAAGGCGCCATACCC
>JBCCWM010000281.1:0-6133 GCA_039193505.1 Pseudomonadota bacterium
CTGTTTTGGAGAAAGAGCGAAATCACCCCTGGAGAGGCCGCGTTCATAAACCCGCGCGAGATCCCTTCGGCCGCCATCGCTGCCTTGAGGTTCGCGATGTCCTTCTCAAGCTCCCCCTGCCCTTTGGACCGGACTTCTCCCACGCACATCGGCCGCGCATACTTTGGCGTGCCACCTGCTTTGGCGAGGCGTTCGAGGAAGGTTGGAAACCGCTTCAGATCCGCGGGCGCATTCCGCGGGCTGTCGCCGTCGAACCCAGTATAGCGATCCTTGACATAGGTCGCATAGGAGATCTTGGAGGTCTCGCCATCGCTGACAATGTCGACGCCTGCAGCCTTTTGGCGGGCGACGGTCTCCGCCACGGCGGCGGACATGCAGGCGTCGAACGCATCCTGTTCGTAGTCCTCGCGACGCTCGCGAGCAAAGATGAAATCCACGACCGCCTGGCTCCGGGGGAGCGAGCCTACATGGGTGGTTTGGACCGCCGTCATAGGGTCTCCAACGTTTTAAGTCTCTGAGCGAACAGATCTTTGCTGCCCTGCCCCACCGTGTCGCACCGCTCTCAAAGGGTCAATCCACGCCGTAGCTGCGGCGGTGCACCACCACACTGTCGCACGCCAAACGTCGCAGCTTCGCGCCAAAGCTGCATTGTCGGGTTCGTGCCTCTGCCACGGCGCGCGGATTGCACCGGACTGATCTCGGAACGCTCAAGCCGACCAAATGGGCACTGTTCGGAGTGCTGGGGCCTGCGGATCGCAGCGCCTCACAAATCCCTGGGGGCGCTTTCCGGGTTGGGCGACGCTCGGTCACGCATTGGAGGCCGCTTTGGATCTTCCGTCCGGGCGCACCCGTTTCGAGGCGAGGGATCGCGTGGCCGGCGGTCCGTGCACGGCCACATCTTGGTCGGCGACGGTCAACCTGTCCATGTCGGGCCCGCGGGATCTCCGGTGCCGATGACCTGATAGAGCGCGGCTTCGCCGGTCATCGAGGGCACGGCGCTGTGGGCGAGGCCTTCGGGAATGCTCATCGTGTCGCCTGGGCCGAGCGTTGCGGCGCCGCCGTCCCAGTCGACCCGCCAATGGCCCTTGACCGGCATCAGAACGGAGGGGCGGTCGTGAATGTGCTTGGTCTCGGAGGCGGAGGCGCGGGTGGTGAACTCCACCTCGAAACCCGGCTTGTCGCGGATGATCCCCGTCTCGCCGATCACTTTGACCGGTCCCGCCCCGGCGAGCGCCACCATGTCCCAATACCGCCGGACGCAGCCGCCGACGACCCGCATCGGTTCGGGCTCCCCTTTGGCATTCGCCTCCGCCTCGGAAAGCTTCGGCATTGGGGCGACACCGTCGGGCAGCGCCTCGCCCTTCTTGGTGTCGTAGAGCCGGCCCGTCTCGGCCAGGACGAGGCCGTGCGCCGCTGCCTCTTCGATCACCTGGGGCGCCCACACAACGCCGCCGCCGGCATCGTCGCCGCCGAGGATCGCCATGATCATTCCGTAGTCGGTGCCAATGTTCTCGAACCCCCGGAAGATGCCGGTCGGGATGTTGAAGATGTCGCCCTCCTCGAGCGTGACCTCGCCCGCCGAGCCCCAGCGTCCCCAGAAAAACCGCCAGCGCCCGCTCAGCACGAAGAACACCTCCGCCGTGCGGTGGGAGTGGAGCGAGTTCCTGCACTTCGGCGGTTGGCCGGCAGCGCCGATGTTGAAGCCGTGGGGAATGGTGATGTGGACGTGCTGGTCCGGGCTCTCCGAGACGCCGCCGCCGATGATCGTGAAGTTCTCCTTTTGATCGGAGCCCGGCGTGTGCGCGTCGATGAAGGCGGTTTTGCAGGGCTTCAGATCGCCGTAACGAACGATCCGGGCTTCGATCTCGGTCGGGGTCATTCTGGATCCTCCCATTCGGCGGCATTGAGCTCAACCTCCTCCATCCAAGCCGGGTCGAGCAAGTCTGCGGCACCTCCCCTGGCTTGCGGGCCCGCCCGCCCGCGGAGCGCAGCAAGGCAGTCCGCGCGGCGCCCGCGGGCGCTGGATGGTGTCGGGCCAAGAGCGTGACGGAGATCGATGGCGCCTGCGCCCTTGGTCGAGACCACTCCGCTTGGCATCCGGAACTGACGGTCCACGTCGCCCGGCGCAGGTCCATGAGGCCGGAGGCACCGCTCCTGCGCATCGAGGACGACGCGCTTGGCCCACGCCTCTTCCGCAGGCGGCACGAGGCCGGATGTTGGTTTGAACGTCCCGGTCACACCGCCCCCGTCTGGAGGAGGATCTGCTTCCAGATCGCCGTCTCGTCGATGATCACCCACTCCCGGCGGAGCTTGGGTTCGCCAGCCACCAGCGCTCCGAACTCCGCATGGCAGATGCCGAGGATGAAGATCTCCGCCCCGGTCGGCGTCCCGAACGCGCCCCACCCGTCATGGCGCCCGTGGAGCGTCCAGCGAAGGGCTGCACGCGGCGGCATCATCGGATCGTCGCGGCCGATCACATGCTGGATCTCGAATGTCGCGCTCGGGAACGAGGCACGGAGGCCCATCCAGAACTGATCCGCCCCAGCGAAGGAGAGCGCTTCCAGCCCGCCCGGATACGCAAGAACCGCCGCCCGATCATACTCCGCCTCGATCGCGGTGAAGTCGGCCGCCATGATCCGGGTCAGAAGCTCGGCATAGCGCGCGCCCCAGGCGTTGTCGTTGCCCTGCCCCTGGTAGGGGCCTTGGCGCTCCGTCGCCGGTGTGTAGGGCTTGACGCAGGCCTCCGGGCCGCCCTCCCGCGCGATCAGGTCGCGGGCGTAGTCCTTCGGCTGCCACCCGAGTTGGCGCACGATTGCGCCCTGGTCGCGGATGATCCACTCATCATCGATCACATTGTCCCGGGCGTGGCAGTCCGCAAGGATCCGGTAGCGGAGCGTCTTGCCGCTCGCAGCGCCGTAGACGCCCGGATTGGCGTGGGTCGCGGTGGAGTAGAGCCGGTGCGAGGACAGGAGACCCTCCTCCGGCGTCCCGCACCAGATCACATCTTCCCCGAGGAGCGTGCGGTCCGGAAACTCCGCCAAAGTCGCCATCGTGGCGCCAATTACTGTCTCGTTGCCGACGACGACCGATGCCGGGGACCGCACCACGATGTCCGGGGCATAGTACTGGTGGAGGGTCGCGATCCCGCGGTCCTCCCAGATCTCCTTTGTGACGCCGATGATGTAGTCCGGAAAGTCTCGGAACTTCGGGTCGAAGCCCTTCATGTCACCCATCCGTTTGGAATTCTGGCCGACCCACGCAGGACGAGGGGGGCATCGATTGCGACTTGCCGGGGCGCTGTGGCGGCGTCCTCGATCTTGGCGAGCAGGAGCTCGACGGTCTGCTCCACCATGATGTCGGCGGACTGGCGCACGGTGGTCAAATTGTAGGCGGGCCACGCCGCCGCCGGCACGTCGTCATAGCCGACAACGGAGACGTCCCTCGGCACGTCGACCCCCAGCTCGCTGCGGAGCGTGTCGATCACGGCAAAGGCCATGTGATCGTTGGCGACAAATAGGGCATCCGGCGGCGCCCCGGCAAAGAGGGTGTGGGTGGCGCGCCGCGCTTCCTCCATCTGGAAGTTGCCGACCGCGCGCGCGTGGAGGCCCTGGCCCGCCTCCGCCAGCGCGGCGCAAAACCCCGCTTCGCGGTCACGCTGGGTCGAGGCCCCCTCCCACCCGGCGATATAGGCAATGCGCCGGTGACCGCCGGCCAGCAGAAACTCCCCCACTCTCCGCCCACCCGCAGCGTTGTCGGACGTGACGGCCGAGAGCATCGGGTCGTCCTGGCTCCGATTGAACATGACGGTCGGCACACCTGCCGCCCGACACCGCGCCGAAAGATCCGACGACAGCGCGACGGAGGCAGCGATGATCCCGTCCACCTGGTAGTCGAGGATCTGCTGCAGGACGGCATCGATGTTGTCCACAGTCTGCGACGTCATGAAAACCAGAACATGGTAGCCCTCGCCCTGCAGCGCGTTCGAGAGCTTCTCGAGGACCTCCGGATAGAACTGATTGTCGAAGTAGGCGACGACAAGCCCGATGATCCGGCTCCGCCCCGAGACCATTGCGCGGGCGAGAACGTTCGGCCGGTAGCCGAGCTCCTCGGCCGCTTGGCGCACTTTCGCGGCAGTCTTCGCGGAGGCGGAGGCGCCCGGCGTGAAGACACGGCTGACGGCCGATTGGCTGACACCTGCGCGGCGCGCAACTTCGGCAGACGTGACCTTCGTGTGTGCCATCAGTCCGCCGTCCAGCCCCCATCGACGAGAAGTGCCGAGCCGGTCACGAGAGCGCTCGCATCCGAGGCGAGGAAGACCACGGCCCCCATGATGTCCTCAATCTCGCCCACGCGGCCAAGCTTGATCTTTTCCTCGACCCAGGCGCGCCGCTCCGGTCTGTTGAAGGTCTGCTCGGTCAAGGGCGTGCGGATGAAGGTCGGGCAGATCGTGTTGACGCGGATGCGGGCTGGGCCCCACTCGATCGCCATCGACTTGGTGAACCCCTCGACGGCGTGCTTCGTCGCCGCGTAGACGGCACGGTCGATGCCGCCGACATGGGCCATCTGCGAGGAGATGTTGATCAGGGATCCGGGGCGATCCGCGGCGATCAGACCCGCCGCAACGGCACGCGTCAGAAAGTACGCCCCCTTGATGTTGAGACCTGCGACAGTGTCGAAATCGGCCACATCCGTCTCGAGCGCCGGAGAGTGGCGCGCGAAGCCGGCCGAATTGACCAGGATGTCGAACGGACCGCGCGCTCTGACGGCCGCCTCCGTCGCCTCGACCTCCGCCACATCGAGCACGAGGGTGTCGGCCTGCCAGCCGCGCTCCCCGAGGGCCTGCGCCAGCGCCGCAAGCCGGTCGCCGGAGCGCGCGGCCAAGGTGACCGCCGCCCCCGCGGATGCCAAGGCCACAGCAGACCCGAGCCCGATCCCGGAGGACGCGCCCGCAACGAGTGCGCGCTTGCCGGTCAGGTCAAAAGAGGGCGGGCGCGGCAGCTCCATCAGACCGAGCCCACAGGGAACGGGATCCGACCCGGAACGCGGGCCTTGTTGAACTCGCGGAGCCGCGCAAAGACGTCGACGCCGATCTGGCGGTAGAGGTCCAGTATGTCGACCATCACCCAGTTCTCGCGGATGAGGCCGTCTTCGATCCTCCAGAAGTCGAGGCTGCACATCGTCACCCGTTTGCCGGGCGGTGCGATCCCCATCCACCCATCGTCGGTGATCGTCTGGATCATGTTGGGCCAGCCCGTGACCGCTGCGTACGGCCCGTCGCCGAAGAAGTGATAGACGATCTCGCCAACATACTGCCCGCGATCCGGCATAGCCGAGAGGAACGGGATCTGGTGCCAGTTGCGGAACCCCGCAATCCCGCGGCCAGTTCCGATGCCCGCGGGCCCGTACCAGGTCATGCGCGGGTGCCAGAACCGCGGCATCTCCATCACCTCGGGCCCGCCCTCGCTCGGGTGGCGTTTCATGTGGTTGAGCATCTCGACGATCTGCTGGCAGGACGCCGCGGCGCGGTCCGCGTCATGCGGCCCGGGCACCACCCCGTCGAGCGTCGCGGGCCCCGGGATCGTGAACTCCCGCCCGAGCGAGGGCGCCATCGGCCAGGCGCTCGCCTGCATCATGACCTCCGGGATGTCCCAAAGGGTCTGGATTTCAACGACCGTGCCACCCTCGAAGCGGTAGAACTCATGAAACCGCATTGTGACGAGGTGCCCTGTCGGCGGAATGTCGAGCCAGGGGGCAACGAACGTCCCCACATAGTGCCCGCCGCAGCCGACCCAGCTGTCGCCCCGCTCGGTCTCTCCGCCCATCACGATCCAATCTCGGCGCTCGAGATCCGGGATCGCGTCGAGGAGGGGCGCGTAGCAGCTCTGATAGAGCGCCTCTGGCCCTGTGAGCGTGCCGAACGGGCACGGCATGCGAACAGGCGCTTCTGGCGCGATCAGCGCGGCGAGCGCAGCCCGCACGGCCCCCTCCTCAAAGTCGATCATGGCCGCGCGGAGGGGCGCCAGGGCGGCCTTGTTTGCTGTGTGGATGTCGCTCATTCCACCGCCGTGCCATAGGCCACGTTCCGACCGCCGTAGCGGCGCACGCGGATGTTGCACTGCTCGGCATGGCCGAC
>JBCCWM010000282.1:0-6110 GCA_039193505.1 Pseudomonadota bacterium
GCCCCCGCTGCGGTCAGAGACACCAGCTTCGAACGCCCGTCCTCGGGGTTCGGTGCCATCTCGATCAGCCCCCGTTTCTCCAAACCCGCCAGCGTGTTGGTCATCGTGGGCTTTGGCACCTGGAACGCACGGGCAAGCGTGAGGGGCGCATGTGCGCCCCCGAGCCGGACCAGATGACTGAGCACGGCAAAATGGGGGTTGCTGATCCCGTCGGGCAGCAACCCGTCGATATGCGCCCGCGCGAGCTGCGAGATGATCCCAATCTCCAGGAGCACCTTGTAGGCGGCGGGAGGGTCAGGCGGGCTGTCGATCGGCGCTCTCCCTCAGTTTTGCCGCAAGTGGCCAGCGTGGCGTCTCGGGAACTGTGGGCCCGTAGCCGAGGCGACCCAACATTTGCACCGTTTCCCCGGGTCCAGCAAGGCGCGTATGGGCGTCCGCGTAGAGGGCCGCCATCTCGGGATACTCCTGCAGGGCCTGGCTGACCGGGTGGAGCGCGAGGCCCTCCGCCGTTGTCTCGAGGTTGAGCCGGAGCCAGGCCCGACCGGCGGCGATCTGGTCGCGCCTGGTGTTTCCGGATGTCGCGAGCCAGACGAATGCGGGCGTCGCCTCGAAAATGGCCGCGTACATCGCCTCGGTCTGCTTGAACCCGGTGCTTTCGGGATCTTTGAGACTCTCCCTCGGCATTAGGCCGATGCGGTTAAGGGCAACCGGCAGGGCTGCGTTCAAGTCGATCCCGTCTGGATTGGCGTTGATCTGGGAAGCGCCGATGCGCATCAGGTTGATGCTTTCGGCCAAGGCGGACGGGGTCCTCATCTCGACCTGCCAGGCATCGTGGGCGAGGGTGCGCAGTGCGGCGACCTCCGTCGGATCGGCTGTGGCCCCGCGACGGACCTGGCCGTTGGCGATGAGACCGGCAAGGGTCTCGGGCGCGACGGGGCGATCCATGTCAAAGGGTTCCTTCGTGCTTCGCCGGCGTGGCGCTTCCGCGAAGAGGGGGTCGGGCTCGGCGGCGCCGTCGAAGACCGCCTCGGCGATCGGCAGATTTGGATCCTCACCCTCGGGGAAGAGGGTGAGGGTCACGCCCACACCCTCCTCTGCCGCAGCGAGCACCATGAGCTCGAGAAAACAGCCCATGCCGATGGTGAGCTGGCGGTCGAAGGGATCGGTGACCGGCAGGTTCAATGCGGGATCCCGCCAGATGCGGACAGTGTCGGCGCCAGTCAGCTCCGCCACCCATGGCTGGCGGTTGTGCGGGTTGGGCGCAAGGAGCGCCCAGGACAACGCGCGGAGGCGAATGTCGTCGTAGCCGCCCGCGGCGGCCCAGGGTGCCAGCGCCTCGCCAGGGCTGCGCGCGGCGTAGCGGGTGGCGCCTGTGCCCGCGGCTGCGGCAAGCACAATGCCACCGCCGAGGAGGGCGAGGGTGCGGCGTCGGGAGAGGGTCATTAGACAGATCCTATATGGTTTGATATCAAACTATATTGCCGAGAAAAGTTCGACGTCAAACTAAACTAGTCTTTGACGAAGAGAGACTGCGGTGTCGTCGTCAACCGCTCGGCGCCCCGCTCCGTGATCAGAAGCGGCTCACTGATCTCGAGCCCGCCATCTTCGAGCCAGAGCGCAGGCATGAAGTGAAAGGTCATGCCGGGTTCGAGGACCGTCTTGTCACCCGCGCGGAACGAGACCGTTCGCTCGCCCCAATCCGGGGGATAGGCAAGCCCGATCGCATAGCCGCACCGGTTGTCCTTCTCGAACCCATGACCGCGCAGGGTTGCGTTGAACGCGGCTGCAATGTCCTCGGCCCGGTTCCCGGGGCGGGCAACTGCAAAGCCGGCCTCGAGCCCCGCAAGGACAGCGGCCTCGGCGCGGCGGAAGTGATCGGGCGGTGAGCCGAACCAGATCGTGCGGGATTGCGGCGCGTGGTAGCGCCGGTGCACGCCTGCGATCTCAAAGAACGTGGCCTCCCCGACTTGGATCGAGCGGTCATCCCACGTCAGATGCGGTGCGGTGGCATCGAGCCCGGACGGCGTCATCGGCACAATCGCCGGATAGTCGCCCCAGGCCTCGGATGTCCCGCGCGTGCCGGCGCTCTGGATCTCAGCGACCAAGTGATGCTTCGGCAAGCCGGGCTCGGCCACCTCGAGGATCCGGGCGTGCATCGCCTCGACGATGCGCCCGGCGCGCTGCATCAGCGTGATCTCGGCGGGGTCCTTCACCAAACGCAGCCAATTGATCAGGCCCGTTGCGTCGAGGAGCGTTGCGTCGGGCAGCGTCGACGCCAGGCAGGCATGCGCGGCGGCGGTGTAGTAGTAGGTGTCGAGCTCCACGCCGATCCGAGCGCCGCTGAGCCCCAACTCGCGCAGGTGCCCCGCCAGGTCGGTCATCGGATGAAGTTCGGGGTTCTGGACCAGGTGGTCGGCATACCCCTCGATCCTCGTGCCGGGCACCACTGTCCGCTCAGCGCCCGCCGCATCGATCCCACGCCCCCACCAGAGCGCCCCGCCGCCGCTGAGAACCACAGCCTGATGGACGTAAAAAGACCAGCCATCATAGCCTGTCAGCCAGTGCATGTTGGCGGGATCGCTGACGATGAGCGCATCGAGGCCGCGCGCGGCCATCTCCGCCTCTGCGCGCCTGCGGCGGCGCTCATAGTCCTCCGGCAAGAAATACGGCATGGCGCCCTCCCCCTGAGAAGCGTGGCCGCCACTCGGACCCTTGGCAAGGCGCCTCTGCCGGTGCTTCAGTGGCCGGGGGAGGGGCCCGATATGTCAGAACCAAGTTTCACCCTCGGCATCGAGGAGGAGTACTTCTTGGTCGACCGCGAAAGCCGGGAGCTGGTGCGAGAGCCGGACGTGAGCTTTCTTGCGGCCTGCCAGGACGCTGTCGGCGATCGCGTCACCAACGAGTTTCTCCTCTGCCAGATCGAGGTCGGCACCAAACCACACCGACTTGTGGGCGATGCGGTCCGGGAGCTGGGCGAGCTCCGGTCGGGCATATCCGCAGCGGCCGAGCGCTTTGGCTACGCGCCGATCGCGGCGTCGACGCATCCGTTCTCCGCCTGGCGGCGGCAGCGGCACACGCCGAAGGAGCGCTATGATGGCCTCGCCGAGGATCTCGGCCAGGCGGCGCGGCGGATGCTGATCGGCGGCATGCACATCCATATCGGCATCGAGGATGACGACCTCCGCGTCGATTTGATGAACCAGGTCAGCTATTTCGTGCCGCACTTCCTGGCGCTCTCCTGCTCCTCGCCGTTTTGGGAGGGGGACGACACGGGCCTCGCATCCTACCGCATGACGGTGTTCGATGCGCTGCCGCGGACCGGCCTGCCGGACCTCGTCACCTCACACACGGAGTATCGGCGGCTGGTCGGGCAACTGGTCGGCGCCGGCTGCATTGAAGATGCCACCAAGATCTGGTGGGACGTGCGCCCCTCCGACCGCTTTCCGACGCTCGAGATCCGCGTGATGGACGTCTGCGCGCGGCTCCGCGACGCGGCGGCGATCGCGGCGCTCTACCAGTCGCTCATCGCCACGCTCTACCGACTGAAGACGCGGAACCAACGCTGGCGGCTCTACCCGCGCACCCTGATCATGGAAAACCGCTGGCGTGCGGCGCGGTATGGCTCTGCGGGTGATCTCGTCGATCACGGCCGCGCTGCGATGATGCCCTTTCCGACCCTGGTCGAGGAGCTTATCGATCTGACCGCGGCGGAGGCGGAGAGCTTGGGCTGCGTGACCGAGCTCCAGCATCTCCGGCGGATCGCGCAGGAGGGCACCTCCGCCATGCGCCAAAGGGCGGCCTTCGCCGCGGGCGGCGGTCCAGGCGTGGTCGATCAGCTTATCGCTGAGTTTGTCGAGCGCTGACGCTTGACGACGCTCCGGCGACGGGCGACGGTCGAAATATGCACGACCTTTCGGACGACGACACCGAGACGATGACAGCGCGGGTGCGCGCGCTTGAGACGGTCCTGGTCGAGAAGGGGCTCGTCGAACCTGCGGCAATCGATGAGATCATCGCGACCTATTCCGAGCGTGTCGGGCCGAAGCTCGGCGCGGGGGTTGTGGCGCGCGCCTGGAGTGAGCCGGACTTCGCGTCGCGGCTCGCCGCGGACGCAACGGCCGCTGTGGCGGAGATGGGGATTTCCGGCCGCCAGGGGGAGCATCTGAACGCGGTCTTCAACACCGGCATGCGGCACAACCTCGTCGTGTGCACGCTCTGCTCGTGTTATCCTTGGTCCGTGCTCGGCCTGCCACCGACCTGGTACAAGTCTCCCCCCTACCGCGCCCGCGCGGTCCGCGACCCGCGCGGCGTCTTGGCGGAGTTCGGGCTTTCGGTCGCCCCTGAGACTGAGATCCGGGTTTGGGATTCGACGGCCGAGCTTCGCTACCTCGTCATCCCGGAGCGTCCGGAGGGCACTGAGGGCTGGTCGGCCGAGGCGCTTGCGGCATGTGTGTCGCGGGATGCGATGATCGGCACCGGCCTCGCCGTGCGTCCATGAACGGCCCCCAGGATCTCGGCGGTCAGATGGGCTTCGGGCCAGTGGCGCCCGACCCCGACGAGACGCTCTTCCATGCGCCCTGGGAGCCACGGGTCCTCGGGATGACGGTCGCTGCAGCCTCCCTCGGCCATTGGACCCTCGACGAGAGCCGCCATGCCCGCGAGAGCCTTCCGCCCGCCGACTACCTCCGCTGGCCCTACTACCGGATCTGGTTCGAAGCGCTCCTCGTCCTTCTCGCCCGACACGGGGAGGTGAGCCCATCTGAGGCTGCCTCCGCCCAAGTTGAGCGCCCCGGACGGCGGCCCGGGCGCCGGCTCGAGGCCTCGCGCGTTGCATCCGTGCTGGCCCGCGGCGGTCCGACGGAGCGGAGCTTGGATGCGCCCGAGCGCTTCGCGGCGGGCGACAGGGTGCGAGCGGTCAACATGCACCCGGAGGGCCACACGCGTCTGCCCCGCTACGTTCGTGGGCGCATCGGCCGGGTGGAGGCCGTGCGCGCCCCGCATGTGTTGCCCGACGCCAATGCGCACGGGGGTGGGGAAGCGCCGGAATGGCTCTACACGGTTGTGTTTTCAGGACAGGAGCTTTGGGGGGCTGAGACCGATCCTGGCCTCTCCGTCGCTGTGGACGCGTGGGAGCGCTACCTTGAGCCCGCCTGAACCGGGGCCGTTCGACGCGCCGTGGCAGGCCCAACTCTTTGCCGTGACGGTGGCGCTGGTGGAGGCGGGCGCGCTTGACTGGAGCGACTGGTCCACTCGGTTTGGCGCGGCCCGCTCCAACGATCCGCGCGACGATGTATCGGACTACTACGACCACTGGCTCCAGACGCTCGAGGAGATCCTGGTCGAGCGGGGCGTCGTCTCCGCCGGCACTCTCGGAGATCTCACTGCAGCCTGGACCCGTGCCGCTGCCGCGACACCGCACGGGTCGGAACTCCGGCTCGAAAACGATCCAGAACACTAGGTGTTCGGTGAGCTCGAGCGGCCGCAATACACGTTCGCCGGCCTGCCGGTCGCGTCGGGGCCTGGCGGTCTGGCGCAGTGGAAAGGCCAGAGCCGCGCACCCCAGGATCGCCCTCGCCGGAAAGGCAAGCTTGATCCGCATCGCTGCAGTCTGATCGAACCAGTGATCACGCCTAGGTGTTTGATCCCACGGATTGATGGTGCGATCCATTCGGAGTACTGGAAGGAAGCACTATGGGACAGATAGGTCATGGCTGCGCCACGACCGCGCACGCCGTCAGAGCGGCGATACAGCGATCGCAAGCTTCGACCGCGGAGCTGAGCCGGGAGGTGGGCATCAAGCCGAAGACGGTCGCAAAGGGGCGGAAGCGGGGGTCAGTCGAGGACGGTAAGACAGGACCGACAGAGCCTCGCTCAACCGCTCTCGGCGCGCAGGACGAGGCCATCGTCGTGGCCGTCCGTCGGCACACTCCGCCGGCGCCGGACGACTGTCGCCACGCCCTGCAGCCGACGGTCAGGCAGGATGCCGGCACCGGTTCGAGGCACCTGCCGAACGCATCTCACGCGGTCTTCTTTGCACAGATGCCTTCAGCGATGAGCCATTGGAGCGCCATTGGTCCGAGCGACAATGGCGAATGCATCTCGCGGCTGCC
>JBCCWM010000283.1:0-6106 GCA_039193505.1 Pseudomonadota bacterium
CGACCGATGGGCGGTCGCGCGGCGCTCCATGTCGCTTGAAACGCTCATGTCACCGACACTCCCACCGTCGGCCTGCCAGCCAGATCAACCCTGACCTATCCGAAGATTGGCTCCCTTTCACCGGCGCCCGGGGCACTGTCCTGCCACTGCAACCAAAGGCATGCGGGGTCTTGGTCTTGGCGCCGGCCAGCCCGGACCCGCACCCCATTGGGATGGCCCTCCCAATGCTCAGCGCTGGATCGGCGCGAGACCATGTGCCGATCTCGCAAAAAACTGCAGCCTCTTCCCGCGAAAAGGGTCCTGAAACCGCGTCACAGCCGACGCCCATGTCTCACGTGCTGGTTGTTTGATCCCACGGTTTAGTGGCGCGATCCATTCGGGGGGACTGGAAGGATGCCTTATGGGACAGATACGTTGTGGCTGGGCCACGACCACGCACGCCATCAGAGCAGCGATTCGGCGGTTGCAGGCTTCGAATGCGGAGCTGAGCCGGGAGCTGGGCATCAACGCGAAGACAGTCGCGGCGTGGCGCAAAGACCCCATCGAACACGATCAGAGAGGATCCAAAGATCGCACTCTGATCGAACACATGTTCGCCAAGCGCAAGGATTGGCAACGCATCTCAACCCAAAACAACCGATGTGCTCACACGTTCATGTCGGCAGTCTGCATCGCCGCCCCTGTCATCTTCTGGCTATGGGAGCTTAGCCTAAGCCGACCACTCTCGGCATGGGCCAGTCCCAACGCGGTCAGCCCATCGCCAAGATAGGCACGTGTTGCAATCCCAAGTGTTTGGCCCGAGGGAGGCGGTCTCGAAACAGGGCGTTTCCATTCGGCCTCTGGTGGGGCCTCTGGCGCGTCCCCACCTCGATCGAGATCGGAAAGGAGCACACTCATGAAACCGCATATGGTCGCAAAGGGGCCGGCCCCGACCGGTCTGCGGATCGGGCATGTCCATCTCCGCGTGTCTGATCTGGACCGCGCCATTGCATTCTACCAGGGCGTCCTCGGGCTCGACGTCATGCAGCGCTACGGGCGCCGCGCGGCATTCCTGTCGGCGGGCGGATACCACCATCACATCGGGCTCAATACTTGGGAGAGTGCGGGGGGCACGCCACCGCCTCCGGGGCACACCGGCCTCTATCATACGGCCTTCCTCTACCCGACGCGCGCGGATCTCGGCGCTGCGCTCCGCCGCGTTCGCGCGGCCGGCATCCCGCTCGACGGCGCGGCCGATCACGGGGCGAGCGAGGCGATTTACCTGCGCGATCCCGACGAGAACGGCGTTGAGCTCTACTGGGACAAGCCGCGGGAGCTGTGGCCGGTGGACGCGGAGAACGTCCTCGCTCTCACCAACGCGCCGCTCGATCTCGATGCTCTTGCGATGGCGTGATCCTGCGGAGCTTGCTCGGGTTTTTGAGCCAGGCTGGGTGCGGCTGCTCTCGCATACCGGTCTCGCGCGGCGGGGATGCGGCCGGACCTTCGCCACGCTGGCCACCCGCCCCTTTAACGGTGCAGTGGGCACGGTAATCGACCAGTGAGCGCGGCTGAAGGCCCGCGCTGCGTCAACCGATGGCGCCGCGCTTTCCAGCCGTTTGAGCGCGGTCGAGGAGCAGGTGGTCGAGGAGCGTGGTGGCGAGCATTGCTTCGCCGACCGGGACGGCGCGGATGCCGACACAGGGGTCGTGGCGGCCTTTGGTGACGATCTCGGTGGGTGCACCGGATTTGGTGATCGTGCGGCGGGGCGACAGGATGGAGGAGGTCGGTTTGACGGCAAATCGGGCAATGACGGCCTGGCCCGTGGTGATGCCACCCAAGATCCCGCCGGCATGATTAGAGGTGAAGTGCGGCGCGGCGACAGTGCTCGCTTCGATCTCGTCGGCGTTCTCGGTGCCCGTGAGGGTGGCGGAGGCCATGCCGGCTCCGATTTCGACGCCTTTGACCGCATTGATGGACATGAGGGCGCCCGCAAGATCGGCATCGAGCTTTGCGTAGATCGGTGCGCCAAGGCCCGGTGGGACACCGGTCGCAGTGACCTCGATCACAGCGCCAACGCTTTCGCCCGATTTTCGGAGACCGTCGAGGTAGGTGGCCCAGGTCGACGCGGCCTCGGCATCTGGCACCCAAAACGGGTTGCGCTCGATCTCGGCGGCATCGAAGCGGGCCCTGTCGATCTCGTGCGCGCCCATCCGCACCATGTAGCCGAGGATCCGGAGGTCCGGCACCAGGTGGCTGAGGACGGCGCGGGCCACACCCCCCGCGGCAACCCGCGCGGCCGTTTCGCGCGCCGAGGCGCGTCCGCCGCCCCGCGGGTCGCGGATGCCGTATTTCTGCCAGTACGTGATGTCGGCGTGGCCAGGCCGAAACATCTCGGCGATCTCCGAGTAATCCTTTGAGCGCTGGTCGGTGTTCCGGATCATCAGCTGGATCGGGGTGCCGGTCGTCTGCCCTTCGTAGACACCCGAGAGGACCTCAACGGCGTCGGGCTCGCGCCGCTGCGTGGTGTAGCGGGACTGGCCAGGTTTCCGGCGGTCGAGCCAGTATTGCAGGTCCTCCGCCGCGAGCGGCACGCCCGGCGGGCAACCGTCAACCGTGCAGCCGAGCGCGGGTCCGTGGCTCTCACCCCAGGTGGTGATCCGGAAGACATGTCCGTAGGTGTTGTGGCTCATCGGTCCCTCCCGGCCGCGTGGGTACCGGTGCGGCCCTCGCTTGCCAAGAGCCAGCGGTGCGCACCCCGCCCGGCATGGCGTCCCGTGGCGAGGCATGTGGTGAGCAGATAGCCCCCTGTGGGCGCTTCCCAGTCGAGCATTTCGCCGGCGACAAAGACACCAGGCTGGAGCATGAGGTCGGCGTTGAGCCGGGAGAGCGGCACGCCCCCCGCCGTCGAGATTGCACTGTCGAGGGGACAGGACCCCGTCAGGGCGAGGGGCAGGGATTTGAGGTCGGCCGCTGTCGGCAGGCGCGCGCCGAGGAGTTCGCGCACCAGGGCGGCGCGCACGCCGGTGAGGCCGAGAGCCTTCCGAAGACGTGTGGCGCGGCTCGCTTTGCCGCCCGGGCGCGCGAGGCGGGCCTCGAGATCCTCGACGGATCGGTCCGGAAAGAGGTCGAGCGTCAGCGCGCCGCCCTCCCTCAGCGCGCGGGAGAGCGTGTAGATCGCGCCGCCCTCAACGCCCCTCGCGGTGATCACGAACTCGCCCCGCACCTCAGCGTCGCCGACTTTGAGGCGCACGGATTTGACCGGGGCGCCGAAATGGCGGGACATGTGGGCCGACCATGGCCGCTCAAATCCCACATTGGCCGGGCGGAGCGGTGTCGACGGCAGATGCGCCGTCCACGATCCGTCAGAGCCGAGCCGTGCCCAACTGGCGCCGCCGAGTGCCAGGATGATCGCGCGGGCGGGCAGGGTGCGCGGCCCCTCCGGCGTCTCGAACGCCGCGGGGGAGAGCGCACCCGTCCAACGCCAGCCGCGCCGGGTGTCGACCCCTGCGGCATCAAGCCGCGCCAGCCATGCCCGAAGGAGCGGTGAGGCTTTCATCGCCCGTGGAAAGACGCGGCCCGACGATCCGGTGAACATGGACTGGCCGAGACCCTCCGCCCAGGCTGTCACCGCTGGCGCATCGAACGCCGCGAGCGACGCGTCGATTTGAGATGCGGGCGGAGAGATTGCGCGGATCAATCCAGCCAGATGTGTGGCTTGCGTCAGGTTCAGCCCGGATTTCCCAGCCATCAGGAACTTCCGCCCGAGGCTTGGCATGCGCTCGGCAATAACGACACGGCGCCCGGCGTCCGACGCGACTTCTGCTGCGGCGAGGCCCGCGGGGCCGCCGCCGATCACCAGAACATCTGTCGGGATCTCAGCCATAAACAGCGTGATACCAGCCCGTTGCAGTCACACCAGCCCTTGACTGGCGACGCATCGCGTCACCATGAGCGCCATGGCCTCCGACCCCATTTGCGCACTCTGCGGTCGACCCATCCCGCGCGACGTGCGTCAGAGCCTGCACCATCTGACGCCGAAGCTCCGGGGGGGCAAGGGTGGGCCGACGGTCCTCCTCCATCAGATCTGCCACAACGAGATCCACGCGACTTTGACCGAGGCCGAACTGGCGCGGAGTTACGCGACCGTCGAGGCGCTCCGCGCCCAGCCCCGGCTCGCCAAGCTGATCGCGTGGCTTCAGACCAAGGACCCGGGCTTCTACAGACGAACCATCGGCGGGCGTCGCAAGCGGCGCTAACCCATTTGACCTGCTGGCGGTATGTCATATTTCCTAGGCAAAGATCGGAGTTGACATGCCAACGACTGAAACGCTCGCAGAGATCGGAGCCGACAACTCTCTCCTGCTTCTTGACGACGACGAACCGTTTCTCAAACGCCTTGGCCGGGCGATGGAGAAACGAGGGTTTGCACCGGTTGAGGCTCAGACGGTCGCGGAGGGGCGGACGATAGCAGTGTCGAACCCACCCGCCTACGCCGTGGTGGACCTGAGGCTTGAGGATGGCAATGGCCTCGAGGTGGTGGAAGCGCTGCGCGAGCGGCGACCGGACATCCGGATCGTGGTTCTGACCGGGTACGGGGCGATCGCAACGGCGGTTGCGGCCGTGAAGATTGGCGCGACCGACTACATGTCGAAGCCGGCGGACGCCAATGACATCACGGCCGCACTTCTCACCCGTGGGGATGACAAGCCGCCACCGCCCGAAAACCCGATGTCGGCCGACCGTGTGCGGTGGGAGCACATCCAGCGGGTCTACGAGCTCTGCGATCGTAACGTGTCGGAGACGGCGCGCCGGCTCAACATGCACCGACGGACGCTGCAGCGGATCCTGGCCAAGCGCAGCCCGCGCTGATCAGGCCAGCTCCGGCCCGCCATGCTCGAGGATGATCGGCACGACGATCTCCTCCTCATCCGACAGGTGCCGGTCGAGGAATTGGGCCGTCTTCCCTAGGGCCGTATGGAGCTGACCGACCGTGTCCAGGGAGGCCGCGCGAAGGGTCGTTTTTGCCACCTCAGCAAGCGCTGCAAGCTGCGAATCGAGTGCGTGGTGATCGGCGTCCAGGATCTCGAAGGCAGCGGCGATCTCGGGCGCTTTGCGGATCAATTGCGGGAAGAAGTGATAGTCTTCGACGCCGTGATGCATGTGCAGCTCCTCGATCAATGTGCCGCCATCCGAGGCGAGGCGCGATTGGTAGAGCAGGACATCCCGATCACCGTCGAGAAACCCCTCTGCTTCGGTGAGGAGGCGATCTGCGAGAGTTCGGAACATCACGTGCCGGCTTAGCCAATAGCCGGTCATCAAATCGAAGTTGCTGTGCACACGCCACCCATTGCGAGGATAGCGAGCCGCAAGAACGCGAAGATGCGAGGGCAGACCGGTGCGCAGTGCGAGATCGGTCTCGCTCACGAGCCGCCGAGGCTCACCGGGAAGAGCGTCGTTCCCTCGCCGTGGACGCTGTCATCGGCGCGAATGAAGACCATTTCGGTGCCCTCGGGGACATCGACGCCCGAGAGAGAGCGGGTGAAGGGCATCTCGTTCACATGCGGGTGGTGCAGCGTCCGGTAGCCGAGTTCGTTGCCATCCGCATCGAGGACGGCCCAGCCGTCTGCGTAATGGTCCCAACCTGTGTCGCCATGCTCGACCGTGACGTCAAAGCGCCATCCGGACCCCGTCTCAGTGGCGCGGGCGTCGATGACGCGGGCCTCCCCCGCCAAAGCGGGGCCGGCGATGAGAAGGAAAAAGAGGCGCAGCATTTTAGTCACTCCCATCCAGTGGCGGACGTCTCCTGCGACGCCCTTTTCACGACAAGCGATCTGGGATATGCGGTCCCCCGTCAAGCACAGGAGACACCCTGGTGGGCTACCGCATCGCCGTCGTCGGCGCCACAGGAAACGTGGGCCGCGAAATGCTGAACATTCTGGCGGAACGCCAGGTCCCCGTGGATGAAATCGCCGCGCTTGCGAGCCGTCGCTCGCTCGGGACGGAGGTCAGCTTTGGGGATGAGACGCTTAAGACGGGCGATGTCGACGGCTTTGACTTCAAGGGCTACGACATGGCGCTCTTTGCGGCGGGATCGGACGCGGCGAAAAGCTTCGCGCCGAAGGCCGCG
>JBCCWM010000284.1:0-6098 GCA_039193505.1 Pseudomonadota bacterium
AGGCCTATGAGGCTCCGCGCCGCACGAAACTCCCCTTGAGTGTCATGGCCCCCCACGAGGATCCGTCCGCTGGTGGGCTTCACGATCCCGCAAATCGCTGAAATAAGGGTTGTTTTTCCCGCGCCGTTCGGACCGAGCAACGCGAGGATCTCCCCTTGGCGGATCGAGAGCGAGACGTTGTCGAGCGCCTTGTGACCGTTTGCGTAGGATTTTGAGACGTTTTCGACGTGGACGATGTCCGTCATTGGGGGCGCGCCCTGGCTTATGGAGTCAGCAGGGACCTTATCTGCGGCTGTGGAGGATGCAAACGGGCCATGGAGCGGCGATTGTGTTTGGTGTTCTCACCGCGTTTCGCAGGCGGCGACGGACATCAGCGGCCGGAGCGTGTGATGGTCGATGCCCCATCGCTTGGAACGATGGTGCGCTCCGGTTCGGGAGCGGGCTCGGCGTTGGGCGGGAGCGGAGCAGCGGCGATGATGGCGCGAACGCCGGCCACGCCGCCAGCGCTGCCCCAGATCTGGGAGGTGACGCGCGCGACGAGAGCGGTCGACGGCGCTCCCTCCGTTCTTGCCCCGGCCCTGATCAGCGCGTTGCGCAGCTCAGATCCAGACGGACGCTGCTGTGTGGAGCGCTTTGCATTGAGAGTTGATGTGACGAAGCTCGCCGCCCCGACACGTGCCGACGCACCGGCCGCCACGCTCTGCTCCCGCCGAGGCGCACGCTGGGGCGAACCCCGGAGGATCCGCTCTGACAGCAGCCCGACATGCCCGTATGTCCGCACCTGCTGCACTTGGGCCAACGCGCGCTGGTCTGGCAGCGCATCCCTGACGGCGGTGATGGCCACAGGCGCGAAGATCGTGCCGTCGCCCAACTGATCGGGCGCGGCCGTGACGATGTACCGGGTGGTCTCGGGTTGGCAGTCCGGGCGCACGTCACCAGCGGCCATGTCAGCCGCTGAGGCGTCGGCCTGCGGGACGGAAATGTGACCGGCGATGCGCAGTGTCGGCAGAGAGATCACGCAGTCCGGCGTGGACGCCTCGCGAGTCGCCCTGGGCGCCAGCGCCACTGTCAACGGACGGACGGGCCCAACGGCCTCGCGCGCGGCTTCTATGCCTGGCGGTTGCAACTGGTCCGCCGGATCCCTGCGCACCAGGAAGCCGTGTCGGGTGACGCTCCGGCTCGCTTCGATCCGCGCAAGTTCGTCTTCGTCATACCCGACGCCGAGCTCCGCCCCCGGGCGCTCCGTGGGGGCGCGTGTGGGCATGACCGACCCGGTCGGCTCGTAACTGCTGGCCAATGTGCGAGAGGGTCCGCGCTCCTCCCCGACGATCTGGCGGGGGACCTCAACAACCTCCGGTTCGTTGCCGCCATTGCCGGTGCTGAGCAAAACGATGATCGGAATGGCAAAAAGAGAAAGAGCTGCACCGGCAATAGACAATTCCGCGGTGGAGGCACCACCCTCGCACCGAGATTGGCGGATGACCGCGCGCACAACCGCCACGGTCTCAATATACTTCCATGACAATCTGATAAGGTTAAACATACGCAGGTTCACCGACGGTTCGATATGCAACGCAACTGTCTCAAAGTCACCGCATCGTTCCCAGGCAAGAGTTAACAGTCGTATAATAAAGCACACTGAATTGGGCGGATTGATGTCCGGGCCTCGGTCATTCCGCGGCCCTGATGCCGTTCGGCAACTGCTGCTGCGGCGTGGCGTCGGTTGACGAGGGACGGCGGCGCTTATAGTGACAGGCCGAGCAACGATAGAAGGCTGCGCATGGACGAGATGCTGCGGCAGTACCTGCCGATCCTGATTTTCCTCGGCCTCGCGGTGGCGCTCGGTCTGATCCTGATCATCGCGGCTCTCGTCGTCGCGGTCCGCAACCCGGACGCTGAGAAGGTGTCGGCCTACGAGTGTGGGTTCAACGCGTTCGACGACGCGCGGATGAAATTCGACGTCCGCTTTTACCTTGTCTCCATACTTTTCATCATCTTCGACCTCGAGGTGGCCTTCCTCTTTCCCTGGGCGGTCAGCTTCAGTGACATCGGTGTGTTCGGGTTCTGGTCGATGATCGTCTTCCTCGCCGTCCTGACGATCGGATTTGCCTATGAATGGCGGAAAGGTGCGTTGGAATGGGAGTGATCTCGAAGCCGGTGGTCGATGGCCACTTAGCCGCAACCGAGGCGCTGAACCACGAACTCCAAGACAAAGCGTTCCTGCTGACATCGACCGAGGACGTGATCAACTGGGCGCGGACAGGCTCGCTGCACTGGATGACATTCGGACTGGCGTGTTGTGCCGTCGAGATGATGCACACGTCGATGCCGCGCTATGATCTGGAGCGGTTCGGGACCGCGCCGCGCGCGTCTCCCCGCCAGTCGGATCTGATGATCGTCGCGGGCACACTGACCAACAAAATGGCGCCTGCGCTCCGCAAGGTTTACGACCAGATGCCCGAGCCGCGCTATGTGATTTCCATGGGCTCCTGCGCCAATGGCGGCGGCTACTATCATTACAGCTACTCGGTCGTGCGGGGCTGCGACCGGATCGTTCCGGTCGACATCTATGTTCCCGGATGCCCGCCGACGGCCGAAGCGCTGCTGTACGGCATTCTGCAGTTGCAGCGGAAAATCCGCCGCACAGGCACGATCACGAGGTAGACGGTGTCCGACGCGCTCATCGAATTGGGGCAGGCCATCGGGCACGCCCAGGACGACGCCCTAATCGAGGCCGCCGTGATCCGGGGTGAGTTGGTGGCAACCGTCGTCGCGGGCGAGATCGTCGAGTTCATCTCGTTTCTGCGCTCCGACACAGCATGCCAGTTCACGACACTGATCGACATCACGGCGATCGACCGACCGGGCCAGGACAAGCGGTTCACGGTCGTCTACCATCTCCTGTCGATGACGCAGAACCAGCGCATCCGGATCCATGTGCCCGTCCGCGACGGTGAGATTGTCCCCTCCATCACAAGCGTTTACGCCTGCGCCGACTGGTATGAGAGGGAGGTGTTCGATATGTACGGCATCCTCTTTTCCGGTCACCCAGACCTCCGCCGGATCCTGACCGATTACGGGTTTCGAGGGCATCCGCTTCGCAAGGATTTTCCGACCACAGGCTATGTCGAGGTGCGCTATGATGAAGTCGAGAAGCGCGTGATCTATGAGCCGGTGGAGCTTGTGCAGGAGTATCGGCAGTTCGACTTTATGTCGCCCTGGGAGGGCGCCGACTACATTCTGCCCGGAGATGAAAAGAAGGGCTGATCGGCAGTGATGGAGCCTGAGCTCTTCTTTTGCGTGGGTGCGACCAAGGCTGGCACGACCTTTCTGCACGCCTTCCTCCGCAATCATCCGGACTGTGGTCTGCCGCCGCTGAAGGAACTCCATTACTTCGACACGCTGGAGGATGGCCCGAAGAACTGGTTTGCCCGCCAGCTGCGGCGGAAGCGCAACCAGGCGCTGACTGTCAGCGAGACGGCGCCGAAAGGACGGCGGGATATGCTGGTCCAGCGCGCGGCCGACATCGACGCGTGGCTCGCGATCGATCAGGATCCGAAGACGCACGCGCCCTATCGACACTATCTTCGCCACCATGCTGCGGGTCGGCGGCTTACGGGCGACATGACGCCGGCCTACGGGCTCTTGCCGGTCGCCCGGTTGAGAGAGATGGCGGACCTCGCGCCCGCGCCCCGGTTTCTCTATCTGCTCCGCGATCCAGTGGAGCGGGCGTGGTCCAACACGCGCATGAAAGTGCGCCGTGCCGGGTTTGAGGGCGCTGCCGCGCAAACCCGGGCGATCGAGGTCTTCGACCGCTTCCTCGACGGCACGGAGGAGCAGATTGGCGACCGCTCCAACTACGCGGCGACCCTTGAGGCTCTGACCGAGGCCGTGCCGGCCGAGCGTCTTCATGTTGAGTTTTTTGAGGAGCTCTTCGCGCAGACTGCGCTCGATCGCATCACCGATTTCCTCGGCATCTCACGCCACCCCGCGGCGACCGGCCAGGTCGTCCACAAAGGCCTTCCCCTCACACTCGATCCGGAGCGGCGCGCGCATGCGCGGGCCCGCCTGCGCGATCAGTACGACGCGGTGGAAGCCCATCTGGGCCAGCTGCCCCCTAGCTGGCTGAGAGAGAAGGAACACGCATGACCTCCGACAGCCCCGCGACCGAACTGGCCCCATTCGATGCCGTTCAAGCGTTTCAAGACGGCCACCGTCACCTCTTTTGCGTTGGTGCCACCAAGGCCGGCACGAGTTGGCTCTACAATCAACTCAGAGAGCATCCGGAATGCGGGCTCGGCTGGCGGAAGGAAGTGACGTATTTCGAGGATGAGGGCTCCGGCATTCTCCTCCAATGGCGGACCAAGTTTAAGGAGGAGGTTGCGGAGTGCGAGGCAAGCCTCGCGAGCTGGAAGTCGCTTGGCTTTAGCGCTGCCAAGCGCGACGCGGTTGCCGGGCGCCAGGCCCGGCTCTCCCGGGCGCTGTCGCTCAAGTATCTGCCGGGCACGCGTCACCAGGACTACCTCGATTTCGTCACGGATGATGGCCGCTTTGCCGGCAAGTTGACCGCAGATGTGACGCCCTCCTACGCCCGGCTCCGGGCGACAACCTTGGCGGAGATGGCCGCTCTCGGGCCAGGCGTGCGGTTTCTCTACATCTTGCGCAATCCGGTCGACCGGGCGTGGAGCCATGTGCGTATGGCGCTCTCGCGCGACACCGAGCAGGAGCCGACCGAAATCCGGGCCCGGCGCCGCTTTGGCCGATTTCTCAAGGGCGGCTTTCCCAAAGTCCACGCCGATTGCGACTACGCTGGCAACCTCTCCCAATTGGTGGAGGGGGTGCCCGAGCCGCAGCGCATGGTTCTCTACTACGAAGATCTTTTTACTCAGGAGGGCGCTGACCGCCTCGCCGATTTCCTCGGCATCGCACGGTTCACGCCGGAGTTCGAGCGCGTCGTCCATGGCGGAACGGTGTCCTACAAGCTGCCCGCCAAGCTGCGGCTTCGCGGGATCGAGATGTTGCGCGGCCAGTATTCGGCGATGGAAGCGCAGTTTGGGCGGATCCCTGAGGCGTGGCAGCGCGATTTGAAGCTCTTCGGCGCGAGCTAGCACGCTCGCACAGAGGCGGACGGCGGAAAGAGGACGGCACCCATGGACGGCACCAAAGACGTTCTGACCGGCGAACAGCGGATCCGAAACTTCAACATCAATTTCGGTCCGCAGCACCCGGCCGCGCATGGCGTTCTGCGCATGGTGCTTGAGCTCGATGGGGAAATTGTCGAGCGCTGCGATCCGCATATCGGTCTCCTACACCGGGGGACCGAAAAGCTGATGGAGAGCCGGACGTATCTCCAGAACCTGCCCTATTTCGACCGCCTCGACTATGTCAGCCCGATGAACCAGGAGCATGCCTGGTGTCTCGCGATCGAGCGTCTGACCGGGACGGATGTGCCGCGCCGGGCCTCCCTCATCCGGGTGCTCTATTGCGAGATCGGTCGGATCCTGAACCACCTCCTCAACATCACCACGCAGGCCATGGATGTCGGCGCGCTGACCCCCCCGCTCTGGGGGTTTGAGGAGCGCGAGAAGCTGATGATCTTCTATGAGCGGGCCTGCGGCGCCCGGCTCCACGCGGCCTATTTCCGCCCGGGCGGCGTTCACCAGGATTTGCCCGAGGACCTAATTTCGGACATCATGGCCTGGACGGAGACGTTTCCCGCGGTCCTCGACGACATTGAGGGACTGCTGTCCGAGAACCGGATCTTCAAGCAGCGCAATGTCGACATCGGTGTCGTCAGCCGAGAAGAGGCCCTCACCTGGGGGTTTTCCGGCGTGATGGTGCGGGGATCGGGCATGGCCTGGGATCTCCGCCGCGCACAACCCTATGAGTGCTACAGTGAGTTCGACTTCCTGATCCCCGTGGGAAGGAACGGCGATTGCTACGACCGCTACCTATGTCGCGTCTGGGAAATGCGCGAGAGCCTCAAGATCATCCGGCAGGCCATTGAGAAACTTGAGGACGTCAAGGGCCAGGACGTGCTCTCACGGGGCAAGATCGCGCCGCCCTCGCGGGGCGACATGAAGACCTCGATGGAGGCG
>JBCCWM010000285.1:0-6077 GCA_039193505.1 Pseudomonadota bacterium
AAAGCCGGGATCCCCAGATGGCGCTTCCGGCGGTGACCCAGGCCAACGGCCCTCAGGCGAAGGCCCGGCTCGGATCGAGCGGGGCGGCGCCGCTTGGGAGCGGCCCGGGCCTGCTCTACCGGATCGCGCGCATCGGAGGATCCGGCGCGCTCCTCACCTGCCACACGGGCGGAGCGCCTTGCTGGTCGCCTCGGGGTGCAGCGTCGATGTCCCCACCGCTCCTCATGGGATGCCGTGCCGTACCTGGGTCAAAAGAACAAACCCTCACCCGCCATCGCGCCCGACGTTCCGGCGGAGCCAACAACCACATGCGTTGCGGTCTCTTTCTTAGATCCGAATCCCATCTGATTGGATCACGGGGGTCCCCTCGGGTGCGCGGTTTGCGTCGAGATGCCCGCCGGAGAAGGAGGCCGGCGGGCATGTCGAAAGCCCTCTCCCTCGATCTGCGCATCCGCGTCTTGAAGGCCGTGTCCGACGGCGCCAGTCACCCTGAAGCCGCCGCGCACTTTGGCGTCGGCGCGCAGTTGCGCAGCCTCCCGCCCGACAGCCCGGACGTCAACCCCATCGAGACCGCCTTCGCTAAGCTCAAGGCGCTTCTTCGAAAATCCCCCGAGCGCACCGTCGAGGGCCTCTGCTCCGCCATCGGCCGCATCGCCGACGCCTTCACGCCGGACGAGTGCGCCAACCGCTTCAGCGCCTGCGGCTGCGATCCAGACCGGTAGGATCCCGCTCTAAGGCCCCGCCTGCAAGCCCAGACCGGAGGTCTGCTTTCGCAGGCCGATGCGGTTGCCGTTCGCCTGGGTACGCGTTCTGCCTCGAACGAGACGAAAGCTCGGGCCTGATGAAAGGCCCACCATCTTCCTCAAAACCGTCGACACCATGGCAGCCTTCGGCACCAGTCAGGACAGACCGGGCACGACAACGCCCTTCACCAGAGGCCCCGACCGGACCAGCGCGCGGCGCCATGGCCCCGCTTTCGTGGGGCCCATCCAGAGAGCGCCCCCAAGAATCAGAAACGGATTGCGCCGAAGAAGTTTTCGGGCAAGTCGAGGAGCGAGTGCCGCCCCGTTCGTTCGAGCATCGTTTCGGTCGCTTTCTGAGCCTCGTCGAGAACCGTTGCCTCGTCCGCAGTCGCCACGGACCGGCCCCGCATGAGGATCTCACCGTTCACAATGACTGTGTCCACGTCAGCGCCGTTGGCGAAATAGGCCACCCGGAACGGGATCATGTTGTGCGGATAGAGATGCGGCTTGGCCAGATCGATCGCGATCACGTCCGCCTTCTTTCCGACATCGAGCGATCCGATCTCGGCCTCGAGGCCCAAGGCGCGGGCGGCGTCGATGGTGACCATCTCCAGCGCCTTGCCCGGCGGCAGGACATGGGTGTCGCGGAAATGGCGGCGGTGATAGTGCATGCAGTGCTGAACATGGCGGAGCATGTCGGCGGATCGGTCGGGCGCCGTCGCGTCGGAGCCGATCCCAACGGTGACGCCGGCCTCCATCAGCTCGATCGCACGGCAGCGGCCGAAAACGGAGGCATTCGACGACGTGTTGTGCGCGATCTTCACGTCGTGCTCGGCGCAGATTTCGATCTCCTCGTCGGTGAAATCGGTGGAATGGGACAGCAGGAGCTCCGGGCCGAGGATGTCGCTCCGCTCTTTGACGAACTTGACCGTGCCGGTCTGGTGACCGTCCTGGGTGAAGACGAGGCCATGCTCGCGGGCCACGGTGCTCGCAACCTTCGCCTGGCGGAGCATCTCATCGACCTCGGCCTCAGTGGCCTGACCGAGATGCTCCTCCCGCAAGGTCGGCGTGATGAGGCAGAGGTTGAGACGCCCGCCCTCGGCGCCGTGATGGGCGCGGACGAGGGCCTCGCAGGTCGCCATCTGATCTTCGAAACTGACGCTCAGCTCACGCCGGGCGCCGCCCTCCCAATTGGCGTAAGTCCAGGGATGGGTCGCGCGGCAGGAGCCCACCGCCATGACCACCCGGATGCCGAGCTGCCGGATGGCGTCGAGATGAGCCTCGCCGTAGATCGGCTCGTCGGTGCGCATCACCGTGTCGCCGCCACCGAGGAGCGAGACGCCGCAGGTGACGCCCGCCTTCAGCCGCTCAAGCCCCGCCAGCATCGCCTCGGAATGCCAGAAATGCGTGTCGGAGGCGACCGTGTAGACCTCGCCGCAGGTCTCGAACCAAACCTTGCCGTTGCCGCCGCCCATGGTCTTGATCAGACCGTGCCCGGCATGGGCATGGACATCGATCAGGCCGGGCATCACCGCCATCTTGGCACCGTCGATCACCGTCTCGGCGGGGAAGGCCGGGGCGATCTCCGCGGTCGTCCCGACGGCGACGATCCGGTCTTTCTCGATGGCGACAGAGCCCTGATCGATCACCCGGCGGTCGGTGTCCATGGTGATGACGGTGGCGTTGTCGATGCGGATATCGGCCATGTGGGATCTCTCAAGATGCGGGTTGCAGGGCGGGCAGTCGCGGCAGAAGCGCCAGGAGGTCGCGTGTCGTGTCGGTGCGCGGCGCCTCAAAGAGGGTCTCGACCTCGGCCTCTTCCACCAGCCGCCCGCGATGCAGAACCCCGACACGGTCGCACATCTGGCGCACGACCGGAAGGTCATGGGTGATGAAGAGCATCGCGAGGCCGAGATCGTCGCGCAGATCCTTCAGGAGATTGAGAATCTGCGCCTGGATCGAGACATCGAGGGCCGATGTCGGCTCATCGCAGATCAGAAGAGCCGGGCGACCGGCCAGCGCGCGGGCGATTGCGATGCGCTGGCGCTGGCCACCGGAGAAGGCGTGTGGCTTGCGGGCGAGAACATCCGCCGGCAGGCCCACCCGCTCGAGCAGCGCAGGCGCGATCCGCATCGCCTCGTCGCGCGGGACGTTGGCCATGGGCTCCGTGATCGTCTCGAGGACGGACATGCGTCGGTTGAGCGAGCTGAACGGGTCCTGGAACACCATCTGCATGCCCCTCCGGTAGGTGCGGAGTGCTCGGTCGGGGGTCGTCGCGGCAAAGCTCTTGCCAAGAAGGCGAACCTCGCCCGCATCCGGTCTGGTCAGCCCGGCGGCGATCTGAGCCAGCGTGGATTTGCCGGAGCCGCTTGCCCCTACGAGGCCAAAGATCTCACTCCGGCCGATCTCGAACGTGACATCGTCGAGCGCGACGACCGGCGGGGCGCGGCGGAGGACGCGCTGCCCGCCGAAGGTCTTGCCGAGGCTGGTGATGCGAAGCGGGGCGGCGCTCTCGTCGAGAGGTCGGTCGCGAAGCCAGCGCTCGAGGCGGGCGTCGCTCACGATCGCGCCCGCTGCGGGAACCGCGAACCGCTCGATGCGCCGGTCTGTGGGCGGCACGGCCGCTATCAGCGTCCGGCTGTAGGGCGCACTTGGTGCGGTCAGGAGGCGGCCCGTCGGCGCCGTCTCGACCGCCCGTCCGTGGCGCATCACGATGGCTCGGTCGCTGATTGCGGCCACGGCGCCCATGTCGTGGGTGATCAGGAGGCAGGCCATCCCGCGCTCGCGGCAAAGCGTCTTGATCAGGTCGAGGATCTGGGCGCGGATCGAGACATCGAGCGCTGAGGTCGGCTCGTCGGCGATCACAAGGCGCGGGCGGCACGCGAGCGCGAGCGCGATTACGACACGCTGGCGCATGCCGCCGGAGAACTGGTGGGGATAGGCGCGCACCCGGAGATCCGGATCCGCAATGCCGACCTCGTCCAGCATCTCCACCGCGCGGCGCTTGGCCTCCGATTGGGACAGCCCGAGATGGTGGCGGACCATATGGACGAGCTGGCTCTCGACGGTGAAGAGCGGGTTGAGCGCCGTCTGCGGGTCTTGGAAGATGACGCTGACATCCCGGCCGCGCGTGTGCGGGCCGGAATAGTCGATGGACGCGCCGTCGAGCGTGAGGGTGTCGGCCCGCCACCGTCCCGGAGGATCCACCAGATCGAGAAGTGCGGCACCGACCGAGGACTTGCCCGCGCCGCTCTCCCCCACCAGGGCGACGACCTCCCCGGCTCCGGCCTCGAGGTCGAGACCATCGACCGCCGCAGCCGCGCCGTAATGGACCGAAAGCCCGCGGATCTGCAGAAGGCTATCCAAGGCGCGGGTTGAGGGCATCGCGGAGCCAGTCGCCGAAGAGATTGACGGAGAGGACAAGCATCACCAGCGTGACGGCGGGGAACACGACCACCCACCAGACGCCGGAGAAGAGGTTCTCGTTGCCGATCCGGATCAGCGTGCCGAGCGAGGGCTGCGTCACCGGCATGCCCACGCCGAGAAACGAGAGCGTCGCCTCGGCGAGGACGGCGAGCCCGAGGTTGATCGTGGCAATGACGATCACCGGAGAGAGGATGTTGGGCAGGATGTGCCGCCTCAGGATGCGCGCATCCGTCAGGCCGGAAATGCGCGCGGCCCGGACATAGTCGAGCGAGATCTCGACCATGGTCTGGCCGCGGACGGTCCGGGCGTATTGCGTCCACTCATTGATCGCGATCGCGAGGATCAGCACGTAGATCGCGAAATCGCCCTGGCGCGCGCCCGGCAGGACGCCGCGGGCAATCCCGCTCACCAGAAGTGCGATCAGAATGGTGGGAAAGCTGAGAATGACGTCGGCGATCCGCATCAGCACACCATCGAGCCACCCGCCGCGATACCCCGCCACAAGACCGAGGAGGGTGCCCACCCCGGCGGAGAGGGCGACCGCCGCAAAGCCGACGATCAGCGAGACTCGCATGCCGTAAAGGATGGCGGAGAGGACGTCGCGGCCTTGCGTGTCGGTTCCGAGGAGGAACCGAGGGTCTCCGCCGGCGGCCCAGACCGGCGGCAGCTCGCTGTCCATCAGATTGAACGTCCCGAGCGCGAAGGGATCGTGCGGCGCGATCATCGGCGCGGCGGCGGCAGAAAGGATCAGAAGGAGGGCGACGGCGGCGGAGATCATCGCCCTCGGCGATGCAACGAACTGCGCGCCGATGCCAACGGGGGCCTCGGGTGCCGCCGCGCTCACCCGCGCACCCTGAGGCGCGGATCGACCAGGGCGTAGGTGATGTCCACAAGTGTGTTGAGCGCGACGAAGACAAGGCCCACGAACATCAGGTAGGCGGCCATCACGGGCACATCGACGAACTGCACCGCCTGGATGAACAAAAGGCCCATTCCAGGCCATTGAAAGACACTCTCGGTGACGATGGCGAAGGCGATCAGGCCACCGATTTGCATGCCGGTGATGGTCAGGACCGGCATCAGCGCGTTCTTGAGCGCGAGACGGTAGTGAATGTCACGGTCCGGCAACCCGCGGGCGCGGGCAAACCGGATGTAGTCGGAGTGCAGGATCTCGATCATCTCGGCCCGCACAAGGCGCATGATCAGCGTCATCTGAAAGAGCGCGAGCGTCAGGGACGGCAGCGCGATGGCCCGCCAGCCGCTTGCGGTCAGGAACCCGGTGGACCACCAACCGAGCTGCACCGTGTCGCCCCGCCCGAAGGAGGGCAGCCATCGGAGCGTCACCGCGAACAGCAGGATCAGCAGGATGCCGGTGACAAAAGTAGGGGTGGAGACCCCGACAAGGGAGACGCCCTGCACCAGGTTCGACAGCGCCCCCCGCGGCCTGAGCGCGGTCACGACGCCGAGCGGAATGCCGATGGCGAGCGCTAGAACCGTGGCCGCGAAGACAAGCTCCAATGTCGCGGGCAGCCGCTCGGCGATCAGATCCGCGACCGGGCGCTGGTTGCGGTAGGAGATCCCGAAATCTCCCGAGAGGGCGCGGCCCGCGAAGGCCACGAACTGGAGCGGCACGGGATCGTTGAGGCCGAGCGCGTCGCGAAGCGCCTCACGCTCGGCCACAGTGGCGTCCTCCCGGCTCATGGTCATCACCGGGTCGCCCACAAAGCGGAACATCAGAAAGCTGAGGAGGCCGACCGCCAGGATGACGAGGACGGCCTGCCCCATGCGCCGGATCAAAAAGGCGAGCACGCTGGGCGCGCCTCAGTTCACCCGGTAGTGCCAGGCGCGGAAGTAGTTGTCCGGGAACTGAATGATCTCGACGCTGTCGCGCGCGGCCCAGCTCAGCGG
>JBCCWM010000286.1:0-6074 GCA_039193505.1 Pseudomonadota bacterium
ACGCACCGCGGTCGCGATGAGCGGACTTGCCCCGCGGTTCCCATCCGTTCGCGCCCAAGGCTCGCGGCTTGGTGCAGCGCCAAGCGTCTCGATCGTGTGGATCGTCCAGTGCAACTCCCAGCAGCACCACGCGACGCAGCCGTCCTCTCTGTCGCGGATCGGCTCAGGAGATGCGGCTCCTTCCGGATTGCAGTATGGAGAAAGGGTTACGTGGACCTACCACGCATGTGCGCGACACGCCAACGCTCCGGGCCACGGTTTTGATCGAGAAAACGGTCCACTTAGACACCTCGATGCCTCTGAACCGGTCGGTCCGGTGTGCGCGATCCAGGCGTCTGGGCCCAACCAACCCGACGGCGCCTCCAAGGACCGACCCTCTGACAGGATGTCATGCTCCACCTGCCCGGTCTCGCGACGAAGAGGCCGGAGCTCCTCCCGCTCATCGCTGCTCGGGACGTCGGCGCGGTCGCCGCACCTGGCGGCTGTCCGGGACCTGATCGTCGCGCCGCGAGGCCCGGTCACCCTCAAGGTTCTCGGCGCTTCGACCGGTTCTCTACGCCTCTCCTATCCGATCTCGGACAGCCTCCGGGTGGGGTTCTCGGTCTTGGACTGCAAAACACTCTCGGGTGCTAGACGCAATGTCTCCCTCAGGTCAGGGAAACGTCAAACTGGACTTTGGTATCAGGTGGATCCGGACAGGTGCCCTTGCTGACCTGTCCCCTCCGCGGGTCTATGCCAAGCGACTTGAGCGCCCGCACCCAACAACGACCGACCTCCGCGAAGGCGGGACACGACTGCGCGTCGTCCTGGCTTTCCGGGGTGGCGCGCATCTGTGTCGCCGGCCACTCCACTTGGAACCGATCTGCCAAACGTTCGGCGCGGCACATGGCTTCCTGTCCTCCTGAACGTTTGGGCAACGGATCTAAGGAAGCAGATCTCCCGACACGGGTCAGGTCGCGGCGTCGCATTGCCTGGGGCTCCCGCTCACCCTCGCGCGCGGGGATGGGCGCGGGCGTGGACATCGGCCAGGTAAGCTCGGTCGACCCCAGTGTAGATCTGCGTCGTGGCGAGGGACGCATGGCCCAACAACTCTTGAATTGCGCGGAGATCGCCGCCGGCCTCGAGGAGATGCGTGGCAAAGGCATGCCGTAGGGCGTGAGGCGTCGCCGTCTCGGGCAGGCCGAGGCCGACACGGAGCGTGCGCATCAGCTTCCGCACGAGGCTCGGGTCGAGACGGCCGCCCCTGACGCCCCGAAAGAGCGGGCTCTCCGACGTGTGGGCGAGCGGGCAGAGATCAAGATAACGCGCGACCGCGGTGCGCGCGGTCGGGAGAACCGGCACCAGACGTGTGCGCCCCCCCTTACCCGTTATGCGGAGCATGTCGGGCAAGGGATGTGCGGCGCGGTCAAGGCTCAAAGCCTCCGATATGCGAAGACCTGAGCCGTAGAGAAGCGTGAGGAGTGCAGCATCCCGTGCTGCGACCCAGGGGACGTCGTGGTGCCGCGCAGCGTCCTCCAAAAGCGCTTTCGCGTCCTCTGGCGCGACGGGGCGGGGCAGACGTGGCGCCACTTTCGGGGCGCGGAGCGCGCCGAGCGCAGGGGCCTCGACACCGTGAGCCGCGTTAAGCCAGCGGTAGAAACCCCGAACGGCGGAGAGCGCCCGCGCGCGCGAGCGGGCCGTCAGCCCGCGCGTCTGCTCGGCCGCCATCCACGCGCGGAGGTCGCCCGTTCTGACCCCGGCAATCTCGGTGAGGCCAATCGGCCCGCCCAGATGCTCGGTCAGAAACCGCAGATACCCTCCGACATCGCGCCGATACGCTGTGACGGTCGCAGCACTCTTGCCCGACACGGCATCGCACCACCGGCGGAGGAGGTCCTCTGCCCCCCCCGACAGCATAGTCATGCGAGCCAGCGGCGCAGCATCCGCTCAAAGGCGGCGCCAAAAAAGAGAAGGAGATCGGTTCCCTGCTCAGGATCGAAGCGCAGCGCGTCCTCGGCGCCGAGCGCCAGCAGGCCCGGCAGCCGTCCGGGCCCGAGATCGAGGCGGATGAGCGCCTCCGATTGGATCCAGGTCGGGCCTTCATCGTAGAGATCCGGCAAGCTCATCCGCACGGGGCGCAGCGTGACCTTCCGCGGGAACGCGTCGGCCCCGGGCGCCACGTAGTCATCGATCGCGCCCTTGGGAAGCGCGCGCACCACACCCGAAAGCGGCCCGTCCGGCCCGAGATCCGTCCCTGGTTGGGCCGACGCGGTCTCGAGCCCGAGGCGGACCGCATCGAGGGCGAGGATGTTGCCCACATCGTGCGCAAGCGCCTGAAGAAACGCCCGAAACGTCGGCGCTTCGAGGAGCGCGAGGACCGCGCGGTGGATCTGTTGAGTGCCGGCAAGGTTCTCATAGGCCGCCGCAATCACCGTCCGGTGCGTCGTCTCTAGCCGCTCGAGCCGGTGTTCGAGGCGGTCGACAAGCTTTGCGCGGAGATCGACGACGTTGCGTCCATCGCCGATGCCGTCCGCCTCGATCAAAGCCCGCATCACCTCCCGGTCCTCAAGGACCTGGGACGGGTCTTTGAGGATTTCAGCCCGGAGACGCTCCGCCGCGACGTCTCCCGATGGACGCTCCTCCTCGGGTTCCGGTTCGGCGTCAGACAATCTGCTGCCCCGTCTTGGCCCAATCGGCAAGAAAGGCATCGAGGCCCTTGTCCGTCAGCGGGTGCGCCGCAAGCTTTTTCAAGACATCGGGCGGCGCCGTCGCCACATCCGCGCCGATCAATGCGGCCTCCTTGATGTGGTTGACGGTGCGGATCGAGGCCGCGAGGATCTCTGTCTCGAACCCGTAATTGTCGTAGATCGTCCGGATCTCCTGGATAAGCTCCATCCCGTCGACATTGATGTCGTCGAGCCGGCCGATAAACGGGCTGATGAACGTCGCCCCCGCTTTTGCGGCGAGGAGTGCCTGATTGGCCGAAAAGCAGAGCGTGACATTGACCATTCGCCCCTCATCGGAGAGCACTTTGCAGGCCTTGAGACCATCCCAGGTGAGCGGCACTTTGATGGTGATGTTGGACGCGATCTCAGCCAGTTTCCGGCCCTCGGCGATCATGGGCTCGGCCTCGGTCGCGACAGTCTCGGCGCTGACCGGTCCGGGCACGAGATCGCAGATCTCTTTCGTGACCTCGGTGATGTCGCGGCCAGATTTGAGGATCAGCGAGGGGTTTGTGGTGACGCCATCGACAATGCCGATATCGGCGAGCTCACGGATCTTGTCGATCTCTGCGCTGTCTACGAAGAACTTCATGGGGGCGTGTCCGCTTCTGAGCATGTACGAGCGGCACGTTATAGGAAGGCTGCGGGCATGGAAACCACTCGGGCGGGAATGAGGGCGTTCCCGTCTGAAACCACCGTCGCGGTTCTCACGACCGAGCCGCTCGACCGGTTCCTCGACTATCTCGCGCCAGAGGACGGCGTGTCGGTGGGCGACTTCGTGCGAGTGCCGCTCGGGCCGCGACAGGTGCTCGGCGTTGTCTGGGGCCCCGGTGCGGGGGACTTTGACCGGGCGAAACTTCGAACCGTGAGCGCGAGGCTTGACGTTGCACCGATGTCTGACGCGATGCGCACCTTCCTCGAACGCGCCGCAGAGTATACCCTCTCCCCCCTGTCCCAGATGCTGCGGCTCGCGACGCGGGCGCCCGATCTCGGCGGCGCGCTCGCGACACGGACGCTCTTTGTGATCGGTCCGGAGATGCCGGATCGACTCACCCCTGCCCGCGCGCGTGTTCTCGATGCGCTCGAAGCCGCCGATGGTCCCCTCGCACCGGGCGAGCTGGCAGAGCGGGCGGGCGTATCGTCGGGCGTCCTGAAGGGGCTCGAGGCCAGCGGCGGCCTCGTCCGTGTCAGAGCGCCTCGCACACCGCCCTTCGCCCGTCTCGACCCCGATGGCGTCGGCCCCGATCTCTCGCCCGCTCAAGCCGCCGCCGCGCGCGCCCTCCGCGAAGCGGTCCGCGCACGTGCCTACGGCACGACGCTCCTCAAAGGCGTGACGGGGTCGGGCAAGACCGAAGTCTATCTGGAGGCCGTGGCCGAAGCGCTCCGCCTCGGTCGTCAGGCGCTGGTGCTTCTGCCCGAGATCGCTCTGACGGGGGCCTTTCTCGACCGTGTGGAGGCGCGTTTCGGCGCCCGCCCGGGGGAGTGGCACTCAGGCGTCACGGAGGCGCGCCGACGCCACCTCTGGCGGGCAACGGCAAAAGGCGAGGTCCAGCTCGTCGTCGGCGCCCGCTCCTCCCTCTATCTGCCGTTCACGGATCTCGGCTTGATCGTCGTCGATGAGGAACATGACGCAGCGTATAAGCAGGAGGAAGGCGTTCTCTACCACGCCCGCGACATGGCCGTTCTGCGCGCCTCGCTGACCTCAGCGGCTGTCGTCCTCGCCTCTGCAACGCCCTCGCTCGAGAGCTTTGTGAATGCGCGGATTGGCAAATATGCCCGCCTCGATCTGCCCGAGCGATACGGCACGGCGGAGTTGCCGGAGATGCGCTCCGTCGACATGACCCGCGACACACCGCCCCGCGGGCGCTGGGTGAGCCCGACGCTCAAGCGGGCGACGGCGGCGCGGATCGATGCCGGGGAACAGACGCTTTGGTTTCTCAATCGGCGGGGCTATGCGCCCCTCACCCAGTGCCGGGCGTGCGGGCATCAGATCGGGTGCAGCGCGTGCGACGCCCGCCTCGTCGAGCATCGGTTCCGCCGCCGCCTCGTCTGCCACCAATGCGGGACCGAGCACCCGATTCCCACAACCTGTCCCGCCTGTGGAAAGGGCGACACGCTCACCGCCCTCGGCCCAGGGGTGGAGCGTCTGGCAGAGGAGGCTACGACCCTCTTCCCAAAAGCGCGGATCGAAATCCTGTCGTCGGACCAGGCCGAGAGCCCCACCGCGCTCCGCACTCGGATCGAGGCAATTGCGGCCGGGGAGGCCGACATCGTCATCGGCACACAGATTGTCGCGAAGGGCCACAATTTCCCTCTCCTGACCCTTGTCGGGTGCATTGACGCCGATCTCGGCCTCCACGGGGCAGAGCTCCGCGCGGCCGAACGAACGTTCCAACTGATCCGCCAAGTTGCGGGTCGGGCCGGTCGGACTGGGCGCCGGGGCCTTGCTCTGATCCAAACGGCCGAGCCGGCCCACCCGGTGATGGCCGCAATTCTCGCCGGCGAGGAGGAGGCGTTCTGGTCGTCCGAGGCTGCCCGTCGCGATGCGGCAGGCGCGCCGCCCTACGGTCGGATGGCGGGTGTCATCGTCAGCGGGCCCGACGAGGCCGCTGTGACCGAGACGGCCCGCGCGCTTGCCCGGACTGCCGGTCCTCTGGCGGGGATCGGCGCTGAACTCTTTGGCCCAGCACCTGCACCAATCGCTCGGATCCGTGGCCGCCACAGGCATCGCTTGCTGGTCAAAGCGCCGAAGACCGCGCCCCTGCAGCCGACGCTCGCGGCGTGGCGCGATGCCCTGCGCCCGCCATCGCGCACGCGCATCACAATCGACATCGACCCGCAGAGTTTCTTTTAATCGACCCTCCCAACCGCGCGTCGCGAAACGCGGCCTTAATGTCTTTCGTCCTAGGGTTAAGGCGTCGGTGCGGGTTGCGGGGATGCGATGAAAGCAGTCAGAACGTACAGTCTCCCCCTTGCAATCGTCGCGGTTGTGGCGGCCTCCGTGATCATGGGCGTGCACACAGCACTGGGCCGCGTTGGCGAGACTGCACTGCGCCAGGACGCGCAACTTGAGGCGCAGGCCTGGGTGCGCCAGATGGCCAGCCGTTTCGCCGCGCTCGCAGCGGCGTCTGATCCGACCCAGTCGCTCTCCGACGAGATCATGGAGCGTGCGCCGGTCGGCACCATCGGCCTCCGTGTCGTCTCGAGCGATGGGCGATTGCTTCTGTCCACCGGGGAGACAGGGGCCGGGCAGCCCTCCATCAGCACAGTAGATGTGACCCTCTCCGCCGCGGGTGGACCACGCATTGCGACGGTCGCCGTTCCGGTCGCAGCGCCCAGCGGCGGGCTTGTCGGGGTTGTTGAGCTGACCCG
>JBCCWM010000287.1:0-6054 GCA_039193505.1 Pseudomonadota bacterium
CCGTGTCGATCGCCACATAGCCCCGCTCCGCGATCCCCCCGATCCAGGCATCGCGCGCTGAAAGATCCCGCACCGTCACATACCGCGACGCAACAAACGGGAGGTCCCGCGCGGCCACCGCCGCGCCGGGCCGGAGGGGGCTCGCCGCCCCCTCCGGCCCGCCCCCCCCATAGGAGGTCTCGGGCATCTCCGCCCCGAACGCCTCCGCGACCCGGCGGGTCAGCGTCCGAAACTCCATCTTCCCCAAAAACCCGAGCAGCGCATCCTCCTCGGCCGCCCGCACATCGAGCCCGTCGAGCGGTTCGAGATCCGGCACCGCCGGATCGAGCGTCACCAGCTCCCGCGACAACCGAATCTGATCGGCATGCTCGACCAGGGTCTGACGGCGCTTCGGCTGCTTGATCTCCTCAGCCCGTTCAAGGAGTGTGTCGAGATCTCCATATTCCACGATCAACTGTGCCGCTGTCTTGACGCCGATCCCCGGCGCCCCCGGCACGTTGTCGACGCTGTCCCCGGCGAGTGCCTGAACGTCGATCACCCGCTCCGGCCGGACGCCAAACTTCGTCTCCACCTCCTCGACGCCCAGTCGCACCGATTTCATCGCATCGAACATCTCGACCGCCGGCCCCACGAGCTGCATCAAATCCTTGTCGGAGGAGACAATCGTCACCCGCCCGCCCCGCGCCTCGGCCTGGCGGGCATAGGTGGCGATGATGTCATCGGCCTCGAACCCGTCCTTTTCGATGCAAGCGATGTTGAAGGCGCGCACCGCCTCCCGCGTCAGCGGGATCTGCGGTCTCAGATCAGCCGGCATCTCCTCGCGGTTCGCCTTGTAGAGCGGGTAGAGATCGTTGCGAAACGTGTGGCTTCCCTTGTCGAAGATCACTGCAACATGCGTCGGCGCATCCGGCCGCGCGTTGTCCTCGACCATCTTCCAGAGCATGTTGCAAAAACCCGACACCGCCCCGATCGGCACCCCATCGGATTTCCGGCTCAGAGGCGGCAGCGCATGAAACGCACGAAAGATGAACGCCGATCCATCGATCAAGTGCAGATGGTGGCCGGGACCGAAGGGCGTGTTCACCTCAGTGCTCCGCAAGCGCTTGATCGAGAACGAAGCGCTTGTCGCAGTAGCCGCACTCGATCCATCCGACAGACGGATCGATCGAGTACCAGACCAGAGGATGGCCGAGTGCGCCGCCATCGCAGGACACCCGCATGCGGGCTACAACCTCCACTTCTGGCGCGTCATGTGCGGGCACCGCCGGCAGCTTTGGTCTCATCGCTTTCTCCGCTCTCACAGGCGCAAGCCTAGCATCTCCCCGGACCCCGCACCATCACCTGCCCCCTCGCCGTAGGGCAGCGGGAGGGCGCGGTCGACTGCCCCGACGCGGGGCCAACGCTTCAGCTCTCAGGCACCAGGATCCGCCCGAGAACACGCCCGCCAAGCACATGCACATGATAGTGTGGGACTTCTTGCATCCCATGTGCGCCCGCATTCGTGATCAGGCGATACCCGTCGCCGGTCACAAGTCCGGTCTGCCGGCACACCTCTCCGACGGCGCGGGTAAAGTCTGCAATCTCAAGGTCCGAGGCATCGGCGGCAAAATCGTCATAGGCCACATAGGCGCCCTTCGGGATCACCAGCACATGGACCGGCGCTTGCGGGTTGATGTCCTCAAAGGCGAGACTGTGCGCGGTCTCGAGCACGGTCTTGTTCGGGATCTCCCCCCGCAGGATCTTTGCAAAGATGTTCTCGCTGTCGTACTCAGCCATGGATCTTCCCCTCGACCAGCCCCTCACCCACGAAGAGCGCGTGAATATCCGCCTCGGGCCGCGGTCCGATATGGCCGATGACCTCCGCCGCCGCGATGCACCCCATACGCCCCATCACTTCGAGGCTCCGCCCCGTTGCGAGACCAAAGAGCATCCCCGCGGCAAACTGGTCCCCAGCGCCCGTCGCATCGACCGGCGTCACGGGGTTCACCGGGACCTCGACCCGATGCCCGTCCTCAATCAACACCACCGGATCGCCGGAGCGCGTGCACACCACCAACCGACACTCCTCGGCGGCCCGGGCAAGGGCCGTCTCAAGATCGTTGGCCTCATAAAGCGATGTCCACTCCGCCTCGTTGCCGATCACGAAATCCATCGGCCCCTGCACCAGGCGCCTGAAGTCTGCGCGATGTCGGTCCACACAAAACGGGTCGGAGAGCGTGATGCCCGCGCGCCCGCCGCCGGCATGGCAGGCCTCGGCCGCCTCCCGAAACGCAGTCTTTCCCTTGTCTTTGTCGAAAAGGTAGCCCTCCAGAAAGAGGATCTCGGTGCTCTTGACCGCGGCCACCGGCACATCCGCAGCGCTCACCTCCGACGAGATGCCGAGATAGGTGTTCATCGACCGCTCGCCATCCTGCGTCACGAAGATCATCGAGCGCGAGGTGGGCAGCTCTCCATCCGGGACTGGCGGGTTCAAGAACCGGGTTCCCTGGCCCTCGAAGGACTCCGCGTAAAACCGGCCGAGCGCATCATCGGCAACGCGCCCGATGAACCCCGCCGCGAGCCCCATCCGCCCGAGCCCTGCGATTGTGTTCGCGACCGAGCCCCCGGGCGTCTCCGCCCGCGCCGACATGGCCGCATAAAGCGTTTGCGCCCGCTCCCGCTCGATGAGCTGCATGATCCCCTTGTGGATGCCCATATGATCGAGAAACCGGTCGTCGGTCTGGCTGATCACATCGACAATGGCATTGCCGATCCCGATCACGGATGTGGTTTTAGCCAAGGTCAGTCTTCTCCTCAAAGGCGCAGAGATCGCTGATGAGACAATCGCCGCAGCGGGGCTTGCGCGCCACGCAGATATAGCGTCCGTGGAGGATCATCCAGTGGTGAGCGTGCTGCTGAAACGCCACCGGCACCTGGTCCTCAATCGCCCGCTCGACGGCCACGACATCCTTGCCGGGCGCGATCCCGCTCCGGTTTGCGAGGCGGAAGATGTGTGTGTCGACCGCCTGCGCGGGGTGATGAAACCACATGTTGAGCACCACGTTGGCCGTTTTCCGCCCAACCCCCGGCAAGCTCTCGAGCGCCGCGCGAGAGGTCGGCACCTCGCCGCCAAACTCGTCGACCAACCGCTGCGAGAGCTTGATCACGTTCTTGGCCTTGTTCCGGAAGAGCCCAATGGTCTTGATGTACTCCGTCACCTTTGCCTCGCCGAGGGCCAGCATTTTTTCCGGCGTGTCGGCCACCTCGAAGAGCGGGCCGGTCGCCTTGTTCACCCCTTTGTCGGTCGCCTGAGCGGAGAGGGCGACAGCCACGACAAGCGTGTAGGCGTTCACATGGTTGAGCTCGCCCTTCGGCTCGGCGCAGGCATCGCGGAAACGCGTGAAGATCTCGTTCACCACCGGGTAGGGAAGCTGCGCGGCCATGGCGGCGGTCATGGCAGGGCGGGCGACGTACCGCAAGGTTCCGCAGGATCCGGGTGGCGGAGGGCCGCAGGGCCAGCCATTCTCACCGCCAGGAGGACAGGACCATGCTCGACACAGGCTACCACTACCACGTTATGGCGCGCGCCATCGACTTCATCGACACGCACGCAACCGAGCAGCCCTCGCTTGAGGATGTGGCCGCTGCGGCGGGTCTCAGCCCGGCCCATTTCCAACGGATCTTCAGCCAGTGGGTCGGCGTGAGCCCCAAGCGCTACCAGCAATACCTGACCCTCGACCACGCCAAACGGCTTCTGGCGGAGCGGGCGACGCTCCTCGATGCTGCTGCGGAGACGGGGTTGTCCGGGAGCTCGCGGCTCCACGATCTCTTCCTGCGGTGGGAGGCGATGACCCCCGGCGCTTACGCCCGCGCAGGCGACGGGCTCGAGATCCGCTGGGGCCGCATCGACACACCGTTCGGCCCAGCGATCCTGATGGCGACGGAGCGGGGGATCGCAGCCCTCGGGTTTTTCGGCGGAGCGGATGAGGACATGGTTCGAGCGGATCTGATGGCGCGGTGGCCGGCGGCCACCTATCGCCACGACCCGACCGCGATCCGCCAGGAGGCCCAGGCGCTCTTTGAGGCGCGTGAGGCCTCGCTCCACCTCATCGGCGCGCCCTTCCAGATCAAAGTGTGGGAGGCGCTCCTCCAAGTGCCGACCGGCCATGTCACGACCTATTCCACAATCGCTGCCGCCATCGGCCACCCGAAGGCCGTGCGCGCGGTCGGCACCGCTGTGGGGCGCAACCCGATCAGCTGGCTGATCCCCTGTCACCGCGCACTGCGCAAATCCGGCGCGCTCGGCGGCTATCACTGGGGGCTCCCCGTCAAGCGCGCGATGCTCGCCTGGGAGGCCGCGCGGCATGAGGCGGGGGACACACGCGCGTCGGCTTGAATTGTCACGCTCGGTAAAATTTGGCTTAATTCGACAACTCGGCGTGATGCAGAGATGACTGGCATTGCCGAGCCCTCCCGCGCGCGCGATGACGGGAGCCGAGCAGAGAGAGCTGACCGAAAGGCACATCACATGTCATACCTCCCGACCCCGATTGCGCTGGCGGCCGTCGCGGCCCTCGGCCTTGCGGCCTGCACAAACCCCGATGGCACGCAAAACCGCACCGGCACGGGTGCCGCTGTGGGCGCCGCGGCCGGCGCCCTCGCCGGGACACTCTTCGGTGGCGATGACCGGCGAAACGCCGTGCTCGGCGGGATTGCCGGTGCCGCCGTCGGCGCGGGCATCGGCAACGTGCTCGACCAGCAGGCTGCAGATCTTGAGCGTCAGATCGGCTCCTCCGGGGCACAGATCATCAACACGGGCGACCGGCTGATCGTCCAGCTTCCCGAAGCGATCACTTTCGCGACCGAGAGCGCGGCCGTGCGCCCCTCGATCCAGGACGACATCCTCGCTGTGGCGCAGAACCTCCTCGAGTACCCGAACAACACCGTTCAGGTGATCGGCCACACCGACAACACGGGAACGCAGGCCTTCAACCAGGGCCTGTCCGAGCGGCGGGCCGACTCCGTCGCGTCGCTCCTTCGCCAGGGCGGTGTGCCCTCCTCGCGGATCAATGCCTTCGGCGTCGGAGAAACGCAGCCGATCGCCACGAACTCCACCGCGGCCGGCCGGTCCCAAAACCGGCGGGTCGAGATTGTCATCACGCCGACGGCGTAGGCGATCGTTCCCCGGCGCGCGCCGGGGAGCACCGGCCTTGTCCGGCACGACCAGCAGACGGCGGCCGAGACTGTCCGAGACGACACTGTCGGCGTGGAACTGACCACCGCCGACACGTGCGAGCCGCGGCCGGTCCGAGCTTATCGTGACGGCCATACCCAAAGTGTGCCTCCGAAAACCTGGATGGTCGGGATTCCCTCACCGGGGGATCTGTGGCTCATCCTGTTTGGTCGGATGGATCGTGTCAGCACGTTTGCCAGGCACCCTTCGACTGCGGGTTCAGCGATTGACCGAGGAGGGGTTAATCGGCCAAGCGGCGGCGTTGCTTCTGAACCTGTCCCCCGCCACCGGTGCCAGATGGGCCTGCAGACCCCAGCGAACGGGCGGGGCCCGCGTGGCCCCTCAATGCCGGTCCGAGGGCAAGGCAAAGCTTGATCCGAAGCGCGGGGTCTTCGTCGAGATCACTGGGCAGAGTGAGGACATCGCTATGACCGAACTGGCTGCCGCTCTGCATAAGGCGACCGGCGTGCGAGCGCACCCGAACGCGATCGGCACGGTCCTTCGCAAGTTCGGCTATACGCGCAAAAAAAGTCTTTGGCAGCCGCCGAGCGGTATCGACGCTCCCGGATCGACCGAGACAAATGGATCCATCTGTGCAGGTCTGCGGCATGCGCACGTTGACGGACGTCACACGCGCCGGCGAGGATCGCACGCGGCTCGAGGGGATCGTCTCGCATCGCTCAACGCCAGAGAGGCATGTCCTGCGATGCCGGATCGGTCTGCTGAGCGGCGATGGCCTGGGGCACCGGGGCGATCCTGCGGGCGAGCGGCAAGGCGAGGACGTGCGTCTGGCGTTGGCAGGTGCGGTCCCGCACGCATGGAGTGGAGACTGCTGCGGGAGA
>JBCCWM010000288.1:0-6041 GCA_039193505.1 Pseudomonadota bacterium
CCGCCCGCTCTTCGACAGCCACGAGGTCCTCTGCGTCCTCCGCCCCCAGATCGAGGCCGTCCTCTCGCTCACGTCGACCGAGGCGCGCGTGGGCCTCGAAGTGAGCCGGCGCCGGTTTGAGTGGGTGGACCCGACGGTCCATTATTTCAACTACTTGGGCCTTCTGGAGCGCTGGGCAGACGGCTTCGGGTCGGAGACGATCCTGCCTGTTGCCTTCAACCGCCACCGGGACATGATCGGCTTTTTCCGTCACCATCTCGGTCTCGAGGGCGACGGCTACCAGACCGTCCGTCCGAGCAATCGACGTCTCGACCACCGCGCCATCGCCTTTGCCAACCGCCTCGCCCTGCCCGTGTTCCTCTCGCCCGGAACGCCCAACCCGAACCGCACGGTATTCTTCGACGATCTGCCCGTCGAGGCGCCACTGACCCTCTCGCGCGACTTCGCCCGGGACATCCAGGCCCGCTTCGACCCCGGCAATGCTGAGATCGCGGCGCGCTGGCCCACGATAACGCTCGACGATCTCACGCCGGACTGGTCGCGCTATCCCGAAATCGGCACTCTCGATCAACTCGAGAGCTGCGACACGGGCCCGATCCTGCGCTACGTCGTGCAGCGTCTGAACGCGGAGCTTCATTTCTCCAAGGCGCTGACCGAGCAGCAGCGCGCCCGCGTCGCCCATTTCAACGAAAACTACGAGAATGCACTCCGTTTTATCGACGATGCGCTCGCAAACCTTGCGGCGGCGGCGATGTTCAACGACGCCGAAGGCAACACCGACCCCGACCCGCAGTTCGAGCCGATGGCAGACCGTGCCGCGCGCGTTCGCGCCCAACTCGAGGAGCATCGCGAGATCGTCGCCGCCCGCCGCCCGGCCCAACGCGCCCCGCGCGAAACCTCCGCCTGAGCCCGTTTGCCGGAGGGCCGTCCGCTCAGCGGCCGGGACTGAGGTCGCCATGGTCCTCGGCCATCTGTTATGGTCGACATCGACCGCATGGGGAGAGAGACGCTTGGCTCAGGCACGATCCGGCGCGACCGCAAGGGCGACAGAGGCGGGCGATCCGACTGCCCGCGCAGGGGCGCGTGCGGGCATGCACACCCGAGGACGCGGTGCTGCGCCGTCGATGGCGCGGCGCCTGGGTGGTCTGGCGGCCTTCGGCCGCCGCCTGGTTTGCGTGAGCGTGTCCCCTTGGCGCCACGCTGCTGTGCGGTCGCTGCAGCGGGGGGGCGTCTGATGCTTGTGACACGGGATCTGCGGTTGGCGTTTGCCGACGCGGCGGGTGCCCGCTTTGACGTCCTCGCCATCGACCATCTCGCGGCGGAGCGGGGCAGCCTGACAGTCCTCACCGGGCCGTCGGGCTCGGGCAAGTCGACGCTGCTCTACGCCCTGTCGGGTCTTCAGGCGCTCGACGCAGGGGAGGTTCGCTGGGGCGAGACGGAGATCACCACCCTGTCCGAGGCGCGCAGGGATCGATGGCGGCGCGAGACGGTGGGGCTTGTGTTCCAGAGCTTCCACCTTGTTGACGAACTCTCGCCCATCGACAACGTGCTTGTGCCGGTGTGGTTCGGACACCTGACCGCGCGCGCCCACCGCCCCAGAGCGACAGAGCTCCTCGAGGCGCTTGGGGTGCCCACGGCGCGCAGGCGCCTTGCGGACCTCTCGCGCGGGGAGCAGCAGCGCGTGGCGCTTGCCCGTGCGCTGCTCTTTGATCCCGCAGTGATCCTGGCGGATGAGCCGACCGCAAGCCTCGATCGCGCGGCGAGTGCGGCGGTCATCGCCCGCTTCCGCGCGATGGCCGACGAGGGGCGCCTCGTTCTCGCCGTCAGCCACGATCCCGCTTTGATCGACGCGGCCGACCGGGTCCTTGCCCTGGCGCATGGACGCCTGACAGAGACGCCCGGCCAGTCACGAGCCGCCGAATGAACCCGCTCCCCCCAGCGCTCGCCTTTGCCCGGGCCAACGGTCTGACAACGCTTCTCTTTCTGGTTCTGATCGGCTGCGCGACGGCGCTTGGCGTCGCCGTCACAGCGCAGGAGCGTGCGCTCCGCGAGGCTTCCGCCCGCGCCGCCGATCCGTTCGGCGTGATTGTCGCAGGCCCCGGCTCCCACACGGACCTGCTGATGAGCGTGGTCTACCTCCAGCCGAACCCGACGCACCTCCTCCCGCCCGAGATTTCGTCGGAGATTCTGGCGGAGCGCCGCGCGACCTTTGTGGCACCCGTGGCCTTCGGCGACAGCCATGCGGGCGTCCCGATTGTCGGCACCGTGAGCCGCCTTCTCACGCATCTTGCCGATGACCGCCCGATCGAGGGGCGGATGTTCGAGCGCGCCGAAGAGGCCGTGATCGGCAGCCGGGTGCTGCTTGAGATCGGCGCCGAGGTCGTTGCGCAACATGGTGTGGGGCTTGCCGACGAAGGCGATCACGGTCTCATCCGGATCGTCGGCCGCCTGCCGGAGACCGGCACCGCCTGGGACCGCGCGATCCTCGTCCCGATCGAGTTCTCCTGGCTCGCTCACAGTCTGACCACCGGCCACGGCCCCGGCGTCGACACCATCGGCCCGCCATGGGACCCGGCCTACCTGCCGGGGATCCCCGCTTTCATCGTCGGCTATGACAGCCTGCCCGCGGCCTATGCGCTGCGCCAGGCCTGGCGCACAGGGGAGACGACGGCGTTCTTCCCGGCCGAGGTTCTCGTGACCCTCTACGCCATTCTCGGCGATGTCCGCGCGCTCATGGGCGTGTTGACCCTCGCCACTCAAGCGCTTGTCGTGGCCGCGGTCCTCTCGGGCAGTGTCGCGCTGATGCAGCTCTACCGCACCCGTCTTGCGGTCCTTCGCGCGCTCGGTGCCACGCGGCTTTATGTGCTGGCGGTGATGTGGAGTTATGTCATGACGCTCGTCGCGGGCGGCGCCCTCGTCGGGCTCCTCGTCGGCTGGGGTGTTGCGCAGGTCGTCTCATCGGTCATCGCGGAGGAGGCCGGCCTTGTCCTCTCGCCTAGGATCGGGGGGGCCGAGCTTGCGCTCGTGGGCGCGCTTCTCGGCCTCGGTGCGCTGGTTGCGTTCCTGCCGGCCTGGACCCTATTTCGCCGCCCGCCGGTCACCTATCTCCGCTGAGCGTTGACAAGTCGAGCCGCCGCTCTCAAGGCTGCGCGAAACGGAGGGGAGGGCGGCATGGCTTTCAAAGCGCTGATCGTAGAGAAAGACGCGGAGGGCAAGACCACCGCCAGCGTGGAGGAGGTCGCCGAGGACCGCCTGCCTGAGGGCAATGTGACCGTGGCGGTCGAGTACTCCACGGTGAACTACAAGGACGGTCTCTGCATCGGGCCGGGCGGCGGCCTTGTCAAAACCTACCCCCATGTCCCCGGGATCGACTTTGCGGGGACCGTCGAGAGCTCCGACGACCCGCGCTACAAGGCGGGGGACAAAGTTGTCCTGACCGGCTGGCGCGTGGGCGAGGTCCACTGGGGCGGCTATGCCGAGCGCGCCCGGGTCAAGGCCGATTGGCTGGTCCCGCTGCCCGCCACGCTGACGACCCGCCAGGCCATGGCGGTCGGCACGGCGGGCTTCACGGCCATGCTCGCCGTCATGGCGCTTGAGGAGCACGGTCTCGCGCCCGGCCAGGGGCCGGTGCTGATCACCGGCGCTGCAGGAGGCGTCGGCTCGGTTGCGACGGCGATCCTTGCCAAGCTCGGCTACGAGGTTGCGGGCGTCACCGGCCGGCCGGAGACCGAAGCCTATCTCAAGGATCTCGGCGCGGCCCAGATCGTGCCCCGCGCCGACCTCGCCGAGGCTGTGAAGCGCCCGCTTGAGAAAGAGACCTGGTCCGGCTGCGTTGACGCGGTCGGCGGTGTGATGCTCGGCCGCGTTCTCGGACAGATGAAGTATGGCGGCTCCGTTGCCGCTGTCGGTCTCGCCGGCGGGCCGCAGCTTCAGGCGACGGTGATCCCGTTTCTTCTCAGGGCCGTGAACCTGCTCGGCATCGACAGCGTGATGAAACCCTTCGAGGCGCGCCAACGCGCCTGGGACCGGATTGCGACGGATCTGCCGCTGGAGAAGCTCGAGGCGATGATCGTGCCCGCCTCGCTCGCCGATCTGCCGACCCTTGGCGCCGACATTCTCAAGGGCCAAGTGCGGGGGCGCGTGGTGGTCGATGTAGGGGCCTGAGGGTCAGATCGGGGGCCGTTTCGGGTCGACGGGCCGTCACGCCTCCTCCACGGCCCAGTCCTCGCGGCCCATCTCCGCGAGCGTGGCGCGGACCCGCGCCCGGTCCTCTTCGTGAAACCGCGCGACAATGTCGCTGCCGTGGAGCTTCTCCCGCGCCAGCGGCGGCAGGGGCTCAGGCAAACCCAGAAACGCGGCGATCTCGGGCAGACCATCCGGGACGAGGCCGCAGTAGCGGACGTTCAGAACCCGCCCCTGCGCTGCGCGGCGATAATGGGCGTAGACCGCGTCGATCTTGGTGGCAAACGCCCGAAAGAGCTTCGGGCGGAAGGCCACCGTCCGCGCGCGAAGGTCCGCCAGATCCGCGCCCGGAGCCACATTCCAGGTCTTCGTCGCCTCGGCGAGACGCTGCGACGCCCACATCGCCAGCCGGTTCTCACGCTCAAGGACAATCTTGCAGATCCCGTCCTCCGCCAGCATCCAGTCGCCCGCCTCGGGGTTCTGGTAGTGGAAGTGTTTGGCCCCGCGCCAGAGCTCGCCACCGGGCGCCCAGTCGAGCACGGTTTGCACGAAGCCCACGGGGTCCCGATCCCGCTCCGTCAGGTCGGCCAGGTCGCGGAAGGGCGGGCGCAAGTGGTGGGCCGTGTTGCGACTGAAGAGCTCACCGTGAACGATGGCGTCGGGATGCGCGTTCAGCGTCCCTGTGATCAGCGAGGAGCCCGTGCGGTGCATCGCAAAAACGACAAATCGAGTAATCCGGGGCGCCATAGAGGGGCAATAGGCAAGCGCCACCGCGCGAGCAAGTCGAGACGGATCCTGGCGCCCGGCCCGGCACCGGCGCGCGGACCTCGAATGGCCCGTTCTTTGGGCAGGGGGGCGGGCAAGGTGCGGCCACTCCAATCGACGCCTTGCCCTTCTGTCTGCCGCTCCCGATACTGGGGGAAATACCTTGGAGACCTCCCCTGACCCTCGACACAGATTTTGCGCGCGCGCAGTTCCCGGCCTTCTCGGAGCAGAGCCTGGCCGATTGGGCGCATTTTGAGAATGCCGGCGGCTCTTACGCCTGCGGCCAGGTCATCTCGCGTCTGACGCGGTTCTACACGGAGCGGAAGCTGCAGCCCTATGGCCGCGCCGCGCCTTCCGCCGCGGGCGGCGAGGAGATGGACGAGGCGCGCACCCGTCTTGCGGGTCTCCTCAATGTGGCGCCGAAAGAGCTCTCGTTCGGGCCGTCGACCACTCAGAACGCCTATGTTCTCGCCCAGGCGTTTCGCCAGCACCTGAAACCGGGCGATGCGATCATCGTCACGGACCAGGACCACGAGGCCAACACCGGTCCCTGGCGCCGATTGGAGGAGACGGGGACCGAGATCCGGATCTGGCCGATCGACCCGGAGACCGGCGCGCTCGACCGGGCGGTGCTCGCCGGTCTCCTTGACGAGCGGGTGCGGCTTGTGGCGTTTCCGCACTGCTCCAACATCATCGGCACGGCCAATCCGGTCTCGGACATCGTGGCGGACGTGCATGCCGCCGGCGCCCTCGCCTGTGTCGACGGGGTCAGCTATGCGCCCCACGGCCTCCCCGATGTTGCGGCGATGGACGCCGACATCTACCTCTTTTCGACCTACAAGACCTATGGGCCGCATCTCGGGGTGATGATCCTGAGGAACGGCGTCGCGGCGCATCTGCCAAACCAGGGCCACTGGTTCAACGGCGCCGATCCAACGAAGCGCTTCACGCCCGCGGGGCCCGACCATGCGCAGATCGCAGCGGCGGCAGGGATTGCCGACTACATCGATGCCCTCGATGCGCACCATTTCGGCGATGACGCCGCTCCGGCCGTGCGCGGGGCGCGGGTCGCACGGCTGATGGGCGAGGCGGAG
>JBCCWM010000289.1:0-5985 GCA_039193505.1 Pseudomonadota bacterium
CGCCCCAAGTGCCACGATGACCGAGTTGCGGAGCGCCGTGGTCCAGACCGGCTCGGTCAGGAAGAACTCCGCAAAACGCGCGAGTGTCGGATCCTCGGGCGGAAAGAGCATCGTCCGCCCACCGTTGAGCGCGGAGCCGCAGACAACAATGATGGGCATCGCCAGAACAAGCGCCGCGAGCACCATATAGAGGGTGCCAAGCGCCCTCATCGCGCCGCCGCCCATCGGTTCAGAATGTGGCCGAGCGTAATGCAAATGCCCGCAGCGACGAGCAGGATCACGGCCTGCGTCGCACCGAAGGGCGCATTCAGGTTGGCGCCACGGACGTTCTGGTAGATCGCAACGGCAGTCGTGTGTTTCGACGGATCGGCAAAGACCGTGATCGCGACATAGGCGCCGAGCAGAAACACAAAGAGGAGAAGCGTTGTGCCGAAAAGGGGCAGCCGCACGGAGGGCAGGATCACTGTGCGCAGCACGGTCCAGTTCCCCGCACCCATGGTGCGCGCCGCCTCGCTCAACGCTGGATCCATGCGCGAAAGCGCGGGGTAGAGGAGGATCACGGCATAGGGCCAAACGAGATAGCTGAGGGTCAGGATGGTCGCGAAGTCGGAGGTCTTGAACTTGACGTTCCGCGGGTTGGCGAGCCCCCATTCCCGCAAGACCTCGAACCAGCCCGTGTCCTTCAGCCACTGGGTGAGCCCCGTCGACTTGAAGAGCGCCGGGAGCCCCGAGTTGTTGGAGAGCAGGATATCCCACCCCATCACGATGAACACCTCGGAGAGCGTGAGGGACGCCAGCAGGAACACAAGCCATGCCGACTGTGCCGGCCGCGACAGCCGGGCGAGGCGGAGTGTGAAGGGCAGCGCCGTCAGGACCGCGAGAACCGAGGCAATCGCTGCATACCAGAACGAATAGCCGAGTTGGTTCAGGTAGAGAAACGTCACCTCGTCGGGCCAGAGCGTGCCGACAAAGAAGCGCTGATAATTGGCAAGGGTCAGATCCCAGACCCAGGCCGCCCCCTCGATCTTCCGGCCAAACGAGATCGCGACCACGAGAAGAAGCGGGATCAGGCAGAGCCCGAGCGTCAGGAGCGTCAGTCCCCAGGTGAGCGCTGCGCGAAGGGGCACACGGGGCGTTTCGGCTTCGGTCGGTGGGGCTAGTTCGGTGATGGTGGTCATTCGGCGGCCATCCGCGCCTCACGCGGAAAAACGTGGATTGCGTCGCGGGGGAGCGAGACCTCCGTGTCCTGTCCGGCAAGCAACGGGTTGAGATTCTCGCCAAGCGCGTACTCAACCACCATGGGTCCGAGGAGCGTCTCGAGGTGGTACTCTCGCATCGGACCGAGATCGCGAACAAAGACGACCTTGGCGGGCAGGCGGTTCTCGGCCGGCTCGCGCTCGAGGCTGATCCGCTCCGGTCGGATCGCAACCCGCACGTCGGAGCCTGCGCGAAACCCGGTCTCGGTCTCGAGGAGGGTGCCCGCCACCCGGACACCACCCGCCTCCGCTGCGCCATCGAAAAAATTCGCCTTGCCGATGAACTCCGCCACGAAGGCGTTGCCGGGCTTGTGGTAGATCTCCTGCGGCGGGCCCACCTGCTCCACCCGACCGTTCGACATCACGACGATCTGGTCGGCCATCGTCATCGCCTCGCGCTGATCGTGCGTGACGACGATTGTGGTTATGCCGAGGCGCTGCTGGAGGAGGCGCAACTCCACCTGCATCTCTTCGCGGAGTTTTGCGTCAAGCGCCGACATCGGCTCATCGAGGAGGAACACTTGCGGCTCCTGCGCTAGCGCGCGCGCGATCGCGACCCGTTGGCGCTGCCCGCCCGAGAGCGCGCCGATCCGCCGGTCACCATACCCGGACAGACGGACAAGATCGAGGAGCCTCTCCGCCGTCGCCGCAGCCTCTGCCTTGGCGACCCCGGAGATCGTCAGCGAGTAGGCGACATTGTCGCGCACCGAGAGATGCGGGAAGAGCGCAAAGCTCTGAAACACCATCCCGAAGCGGCGCTTGTGCGCGGGCTCTGCCGTGATGTCGTCCGCCCCGAGCAGGATCGCCCCCTGGCTCGGCGCCTCAAGCCCGGCGATCATGCGTAAGAGTGTCGTCTTTCCGCAGCCGGACGGACCGAGAAGGGCCGTGAGCTCCCCTTCGGCAAAAGTCAGATCGACGGCTTCGACGGCGCGGACGCCGCCGAAAGACTTGGCAGTGCCCTTGAGAGCAAGCCCCGCCATGCAAGTCAGGCGGCGCCGGCCAGCATCTTGTCCCAGGATTCCTTCATGAAGGTCTCCTTGTCGAGATAGGCTTCATAGGCAGGCTGGATCGCCGGCGCGCCGGACACGAACGCGAACTCCTCATCGCTGAGATCCGTCATCTCCTTCGCAACCAAGGGCGCCGTGCCGATCTTGCGGCTCATCAGCGCCTGGATCGCCGGGTCGGAGGAGAAGTTCATGAACTCCGCCGCTTCCTCGGCCTTTTCTGAGATCGAGGAGAGGCACCAGGAGCCGTAGGCCTGCGGGTTGCCCTCCTTCGGAAAGACCGCCTGGATCGGGAAGCCGTCAGCCGCCATCAGGTTCGCAACGTCGAGGTAGTACTGCCCGCCGATGATGTCGCCGTTCTTCATCGACTGTTCCATCTGGCTCTCGGCCGACCACCAGAGCGCGACATTGGGCTTGATCTCGGCCGCCTTCTCGATCAGCGCAAGAATCCCCTCATCGGTCGAGAAGGTCTCGATCCCGTCAAAGAAGGTCGCCGCAACGATGTCGAGGAAGTTCGAGTTGTAATTCCGGCTGAGGCCGAGCGAGGCCTCGTAGACGCTGCTGTCCCAGAACTCCGCCCAGCTCTCGGGCGGGCTCACCTCGTTCGGATTGATCACCATGGAGGTGAACCAGGACATCGCCCCGACACCGAGCGGGCCGTCATTCGCCTCGAAGATGAAGTAACTGTCGAGGTTCTGCGTCGACGGCATCTTGGCGACGTCCAGAGGTGCCAGAAGCCCACCGATCCTGCTCGCCTTGATCATCGTATCGCGCGAGTAGAGCGAGATGTCCGCCGGCACGTTCCCCGCCGCGGTCGCCTGTTGCATTGTGACCAGCCAATCGGTGGAGTTCGGCTGCGTCACGCTTTCGATTGCGATCCCGGTCGCCTCGGTGAAAGCGGGATACACATGCTCCTTGAAGCTGTTCTCGAAATAACCGCCATAGGAGCCCACCTTGAGGCTCCGGCTTTGCGCGATCAGCGGCGTGGCAAGGCCGCCTGCGACCGCCGCGGTGGCCACGCCCGTCTTCAGAAACGACCGTCTGTTCTGGGTGCTCATGATCTCGACCTCTCTGTCGCGGGCAGCGCCGTCTCACGCGCCCATCTCCCCCATGTGCAGGTCTGCGGGCGGGTCCGGTCAACACAGAGCGATCTCTTATCAGGCGATGTTCCATGAATTTGCCGAAAATCTGGGCAAGGCTTGGGGATTAAGCGTTTTTGTGCACCTGAGGGTGCACAGCCGCCTCGCGATCGCGCAAGGGAGGACAGAGCAGGTGCGGGAGGATGGATGCATGAGCACGACTGTCTCCGATGATCAGCGGGCCCTGACCCTCGACGATGCGGCGCTGCCGGTGATCGACCTCTCGGGGCTCTTCCCGGGCGAGGCCGCCGACAAGAGGGAGGTCGCCACAGCCCTTGGGCAGGCGGCGCGCACATCGGGGTTTTTCTACATCACGGGCCACGGGATCCCGCAGGCTCAGATCGACGCAATCTTCGCGGCCTCCAGGGCGTTCCACGGAAAGCCGCGGAGCTTCAAGATGAAATGGTGGTCGGGCTTCACGACCAACCACCGGGGCTATGTGCCGTTCGAGGAAAACGGCTCGGACTTTCCGAAGACGATCAATTTCTACGAGGCGTGGGACATGTCCCACGAGGCGCCGGCCGACCATCCGGACTACCTCGCAGGGTGGCGGATGACGGGGCCGAATGTCTGGCCGGACATCCCAGGCTGGCGCGAGACGGTGTCGGGCTACTACCAGGCCGTCTTCGACCTCGGCCTCCGCCTCCTCGACGCGCTTGCGCTCGAGCTCGGCGTGCCGACGGAGGAGCTCACGCGCCACATCACCCACCCGACCTCCCAGCTGCGGATGCTGCGCTATGTGCCGAACGACATGCCGGCGACGAAGGACCTGACAGGTATCTCGGCGCACTCGGATTTTGAGTGTTTCACGATCCTCCTTCAGGGCGGCCCCGGCCTCCAGGTCATGAACGCCGAGGATGTGTGGATCGAAGCCCCACCGATCCCCGGCTGTTTCATCGTCAACATCGGCGACATCTTCGAAGCCTGGTCGGGCGGGCAGTTCAAATCAACCCAGCACCGGGTGATCAACTCCGGCAAGGAGCGCTATTCTTTCCCGCTCTTCTTCGGCCTCGACTACCACGCCATAATAGAGCCGTTGGACAAGTTTCGGACCGCCGAGACGCTCCAGAAGTATCCGCCCATGAAGGCGGGCGAGCACTTGATGCGGATGTCGATCAACGCCTTTCGCTACATGGCGGAGGCCAAAGCCACGGGCGAACTCACCACCGATTACGACGTCCCCGAGGAGAACCCGTTCAAGCGCGAGGCGAAGGCGCCCGCAAGCTGACCGAGACCCTTGCCGGATCACTCGTGCCAAGCCCACCACCGTAGGGATCTTTAGGCGGGGATCATGGGTCAATCCCCTGTTCGTGGTGTCCTCTAGAGTTCAGGCTTCTTTGCGTGCTCGGCGCTTTCTGGGCACTGGCGGACGGGACGGGTTGGGAGGGATCGGACGGCCTAGCTTTGCAACGCGACCGCCAGACCAGGTCTGTCGTCGCAACAAACGATACAGGCTCGTCCAAACCTCCCGGGCCCTTTGTGCCGCCAGGACGGCGGACCCAAAAAACGATTTACACCGCCTAGGTTGCCCCGATCATACGGCTACGGCTGACTTTGCGTCGGACCAACGGAGTCGCTCTCGACGACCCACATCCGGCTCATGACCACGCTGAGGTTGCGCGCGAGCACGCCTTTCGCGGCCTCGAATGAATGGCGTTTGGCGACCCACATCGCCCAGGACAGCAGTGAGGACCAACGGCAATGATTCATCGGGACGTGCGCGGCCTGGTAGAGCACCGTCCGCACCATCTCGTCGCCCAACCGACTGATCCTGCCCCGAACCGGAGCGCAGCAGCGTGAGACCGAAGTGGGCTCCGACGTCGCCCGACCTTGCGCAGCGCTTTGGTGCATCGATGCCGGCTTTGTGGGTCAGCGCCACGACTACGCCGACACCTGGCACGGTTATCAGTCGCCAATAGACGGATCACGGGTGGCGAGCTGTCGGCGAAGGCGGTCTCGTCGGTCGTAATCGTGCAACGTATCCCTTCGGACCCGCAGCGGGGGCTTCCCAATGGCCCGCAGGCTCGGGTCGCCCTCCGTAAGGTACCCTACCCGTGCATCGAATGCGCTCGCGTGATGACGCCGATCCTGAGATCGAAGACCTAAAGAGATCCGCGGATGGCGTTGTCCAGGTCATCCGACTCTTTCAGCAGATGGGTTCTTGCGACGAGCCGCATGCGGACGCGCTGCGCCTCATCGCTTTAGAGGAAGACCTTCCTGAACCAACCCAGACGGACAAGCTGGGCGATGCCCCGGGCATCGTTGCGGTCGGACTAATTGCGCATCGCCGAGAGGGCGCCCTTTACGCGCCGGCATTCAACGCAGATCGCTGGCAACCTGGCCGCCCGCACCTCCGCACGGAGCCACGACGCCGTCGGACCTGCCACGAGGCCGACCCGATCGAAGGAGCGTGCAAAACGGTGCAGCAAGGCGATGATCGCTTCGGGCTCCGCCTCAGTCTTCCGTTCGAGGAGGACACGGCCCTCACCATCGAAGATGCACATATTGACGGTCTCCGAGGATGCGTCGATCCGGGCGTATTGGGAGATCTTCATTCACCCGATTTGGCATAAGATGTGACGAACC
>JBCCWM010000290.1:0-5956 GCA_039193505.1 Pseudomonadota bacterium
GCGCCTCCTCGCATTCCCCGCCACGGTCAGGGCAGAGGTCCGGCGCCAGCTGATCGAAAAAGTTCTCCCTGATCTCCACCGAGTGGCCGAATTGGGTCTTGAGGCGGTGCTCACCGACGCTCCAGCGCTCCGCGCACGCTTGGCAGAAGAAATGAGCCGCCTGCCAAACCCGTAGAACTGCCAGCAAGCGCAACCGCCAACGCCCGGCACGACCAAAGGTCCGCCAACAGATCGGTCGGGCGTACGTCCTCGGAGGCCTTGGTACCAAGCGTTCGAAAAAGCTCAGTTTGGACGTCGGACCCACTCATGACGCGGAGTGCGGCATGCCACGCAAAGTACGCTGGCACACCTCCCTTTGTCCTGCGCCCACCCCACCGGTCGCGGAGGTGGCCACGACACTTGAAGGGCCGACTGCCAACTCTGTCGCCGCCCCCAGCTCGGTGATGGTCCCGCCTGCGTTGGGGCAGCGCGCGTGAGACCGTGCGACTCTTGCAAAGGGTAGCCTTCCTGTCGCCGGCTCGGTCCACAGGACGGCTCAGCCTCTGAAGAGCGCGTGCGCCGCAAGGCCAGCGATCCGACGCCCGCGCCCACAGGTAGCCCACCGGGAGACCTTCGCCCAAGAGGCCGCAATGCCATTCGATCAAAGACTGCGCGGCCTCCGGCCGTCATTCGCCGCTCAGTCTGCGCCTCTTGGGCCTCAGCGCCCGCCGTCGACGGACAGCACTTGGCCGGTGATCCACCCGGCATCGGCGCCAAGGAGGAACAGGACGGCGGCCGCGATGTCCTCCGGCGTGCCGAGGCGGCGCATCGCTATGCCCTCGACGAGGCGGCGCTGGCCTTCGGGGCCGAGCGCGTCCCACTGACGCTCCGTCGTCGGGTTGGAGCGCACGAACCCCGGCGCGACAGCGTTCACCGTGATCCCGAACGCGCCCAGCTCATGCGCGAGCTGGCGAACGAGACCGATCTGGCCCGCCTTAGCGCTCGCATAGGCTTGGATGCCCGTCAGGCTGACATCGAGGCCCGCACGGCTCGTGATGGTCACGATCCGCCCATGACCCGCGGCCTTCATCCCGGGCGCGACCGCGCGGGCGAGGTAAAATGCCGCCGTCTGGTTGACCGCGACAATGGCGTCCCAGTCCTCCGGGCGAACGGTCTCGATGGGCCGGCCAACCTGGCCGCGCACACCGCCCGCGACGTGCACCGCCAGAGCGAACGGCCCGCGCGCCGCGACGAGGGCGTCCACCGCCGCCGCGTCCGTGACGTCGAGGGTGGCTGTCGCGACCCCATCGACCGACGCAAGCGCGTCGGTGTCGATGTCGGTTGCCATAACCGCTGCGCCCGCCTCGGCCAGCGCCGCTACGATACCGCGCCCGATCCCTTGGGCTGCGCCCGTGACAAGGGCGCTTTGCCCCGCGAGTGACGGTGTCATCGGTCCTCCGACAAGGCATCGAGATTGGCGCGGGAGAGGGGGCGCGTGCCCGCCTCGATCTCCTGGATCAGCGCGACGAGCCGACGGGTCAGGGGCATCGGATGACCGTGCCGCGCGCCAATCGCAAGGGGATGCGTCAGCTGCGGATCGACCTCGGTCCGACGTTTGCGCACAGCGAGATCGCGCCAGATCCCGGAATGCGACTTTGCCGAGCGCCGATTGTGCGCGACCATCGCCGCAAAGGACGGTCCCGGATCGGCGCCCGGCCGAAAGAGCGCCGGATCGTAGCCGTTGAACCCCTTCGGCACGACACCCTCAACGTCGGCAAGGGCGGTCAGCTCCTGTGCCAGCGCCGTCAGCGTCTCGCGATACTTGGTCTCGTCCAGCACATCGGCAATGCTGTCATTGGTCAGCGCCGTCGCAAAGAGGAGCGCGCCGTAGCCCAACTTGCCCCAGAGATACCCCCAGATCGCATCGGTCATGATCGCGTCGGCGTCGAAGAGACGAAGAAGGCGGTGCGTCTCGGCCAACCGGGGCGGGGACGAGCCATCGAGCTCCCCCACCACGACCGCGCCGCGCCCGCCATAGAGGATCTGACCTGGGCCGAGATAGTCGGCCCCGAAATTGATGAACGCCCCGATTGTCGCGGCGCGGCCCACCTCCTCGGCGATGACAAGCTCGTTGAGACCGTTTTGGAGCGACAGCACATGCCCGCCCGGTGCGAGATGCGGTGCCAACATGCGCACGGCCTCCGGCGTGTGCTGCGCTTTGGTGCAGAGCCAGATGGCATCGTAGGTGCCGGACACATCCTCGGGCGCAACGGCCTCCGCCGCCACGGAGAACGCCTCCACCGGCCCTTCGAGCGCAAGGCCCGTGGCGTTGAGCGCGGCGACATGCGCCGGGTCGCGCTCGACAAAGCGGACCGGAACGCCCGCACGGATCAAGTAGGCGCCGATCGTCCCGCCGATTGCCCCAGCGCCCCAGATCAGGATCATGACCAGGGCCCCTCGAGACCGGCGCATGTCTCCTCGACCGCGACATCCCAGAGGGCCATCATCTCCGCATTGGGCTTTTGATAGGCACCGCCAAACACCCCGTCGCCGAGATAGGCACGCGCCGCGGCCGGGCCCATCACCCGCAGTCGATCCCCATCCACCATCGGCTTTTTCGCGTTCGGCATCGCGACATCCCGAATCCGGGTCCAGGGGAAGTTCTCCATCCAGGAGGCATGGCTCGCGACCGGATCGATCTCTTGGACCTTGGCCCAGGTGCGCGGCGCTCTCCACCAGTCGTGAAACTTGACCGCGAAGCCAGGTGCGTCGCGCATCGCATCGAGTGCGACGCCCGCCGCGGGTGCATTCCCGCCATGGCCGTTGACGATCAGAACCCGCCGAAACCCCGTCTCGCGGAGCGAGGCCAGGATATCGTGGACAACGGCGAGGAGCGTCTCGGTGCACAGACTCACAGATCCGGGATAGGCCATGAAGTAGGGGCAGAGCCCGTAATTCATCGGCGGAAACACGGGCACGCCGAGGGGCTCGGCGGCATCCACCGCCACTTTCTCGGCAAGGATCGCGTCGACGGCGAGCGACAAAGGCCCATGCTGCTCGGTCGAGCCGAGCGGCAGGATGCAGCGATCATCTTGAGACAGATACTCCTCAACCTGCCGCCAGTGAGCGTCCGAAATGCGCATCTCTCCCCCTGATCCAGCCCACCGGGCTAGACTGCCCTCGCCAACCGGGAGAGGCGAGCGCTATTTGCGGGGAGGGAGGCGCACACATGACAGTACTGGTGATCGGAGGAGCAGGTTTCGTCGGCCTGAACATCGTCGAGGCACTGTTGACGGCCGGCCGCGCGGTCCGGGTCTACGACACCGCCCCGCCGCCCGAGGCCGCCGCCCGCGCCTTCGCAGGGCTTCCGGGCACAGTCGAGCTCCAGCTCGGCGACGTCCGGGATGCTCAGGGTCTGCGGGCGGCCGTCGCCGGATGCTCCGAGCTCATCTACGGTGCTGCGATCACGGCCGGCACAGAGCGGGACCGCGACGCACCGGAGCTCACGCTCTCGGTCAACCTGACGGGCTTTCTGACCGCGCTCGAAGCGGCGCGCGACAGCGCGGTCCGCCGGGTGATCAACCTCAGCTCCGCCGGCGCCTATGGCGCAGCGGCCTTCCGGGGCACGGGGCCGCTCACAGAGACCGAGCCCTGCGACCCCGAGAGCGTCTACAGCCTGACCAAGTTCGGCTCCGAGCGGCTCGGCGCCCGGATGGCGGCGGTCTGGGGCCTCGACGTTGTCAGTGTCCGGCTCTCGGGCGTTTTCGGCCGGTGGGAGCGCGGGACGGGCGTGCGCGACACGCTCAGCCCTCAACACCAGATCCTCGAGGCCGCCCGCGCCGGTCAGCCCGCCCTGATCGAGCGCGCCGACGCCCGTGACTGGATCTACGCACCGGATGTCGCGAGGGCCGTTATAGGCCTTCTCGACGCCGACGCGCTCACCCATTCCCTCTATAACATCTCGACAGGCACCACGTGGTCGGTGCTAGATTGGGGTCAGGCTTTTGCCACCGCGTGGCCGGGCGCTGAGTGCCGTCTGGCGGAGCCGGGCGAGAGTCCGACGATCTCGCTCCACTCGACGGCGGATCGTCGGCGGCTTGACATCTCTCGCCTTGAGGCTGAGCTCGGCCCGCGCCGCTGCTTTGGATTTGAGCAGTCGGCCGCGGACTACGCGGCATGGGCGCGCGATCTCTGAGCAGACGCGACACCGCGATTGATCGCACACGCCTCGTCGGGGACCATCTCGAGAGGTCTCGCGGCACCACCACCGGACTGCGTGCGTCAGAGAGGCCTTGGACAGCGGCGCGACCGCACTGCTGACCAACAGGGAAGGGAGACCAAAATGACTTACCAGCCCAAAGCGTCGCGTGTCCTGACGCTTCTGGCAGGGGCGACGGCCCTGTCGTCGACCGCGCTTGCCGCCGATCTGACTGTCGGTGTCCGCTCCGGCGCGGAATCGATGGATCCGCATTTCTCCGCCATCGGCATCAACGTCTCGGCGATGAAGAACGTCTACGACACGCTCACGGCGCGCGACAACAACCTGCAGCTCGCCCCCGGCCTCGCCGAAAGCTGGGAGCCGGTCGACGAGGTGACCTGGCACTTCAAGCTTCGCGACGGCGTGACCTTCCACGACGGCTCGACGCTCGACGCCGCGGATGTCGTCCACTCCGTCAACCGCATCCCCGAAGCGGCGGGCCCCGATGGCGGCCTCGTGACCTACACGCGCCGGATCGTCGAAGCGTCGGTGGTCGACGACCTGACTGTCGAGTTCAAGACCGACAGCCCGGCAGCGACCCTGCCGCTCGACCTCACCCGCCTCTTTGTGATCCCCTCAGAGGTCCCGATCGACACACCCGTCTCCGAGTTCAATTCGGGCGCCGCCGCCATCGGCACCGGACCCTACAAACTCACCTCCTGGGAGGCCAAAGGCGACATGGTCGTCGAACCTTTCGAGGAGTACTGGGGCGAGCCCGCCGCCTGGGACAGCGTCACCTTCTCCGAGATCTCGAACGACAGCGCGCGCGTCGCGGCCCTCCTCTCGGGCCGGGTCGACATGATCAACTACGCGCCGCCGACGGATGTCGAGCGGATCCGCCGCGAAGATGAGCTGGAAGTCTTCTCCGGCCCCTCGGTCTACATCTTCATGCTGTTCCCCGACTACCGCGACGAGACCCCGCGCGTCCGCGCCAAGGGCGGCGGAGCGCTCGACGCGAACCCGTTCCAGGACATCCGAGTGCGTCAGGCGATCTCGCTCGCGGTGAACCGGGAGGCCATCGCGAGCCGCGTGATGGAAGACTTGGCGACGCCCGCAAGCCAGATCATCACGGAGGGCTTTTTCGGGTGGAGCCCGGAAGCAGCAGAGCTCAGCTACGATGACGAGGCGGCCAAGGCGCTTCTGGCCGAGGCAGGCTACCCCGAAGGGTTCGAGCTCGACCTCCACTGCACCTCCGACCGGCTGCCGATGGACGGCGACATCTGCGCGGCCCTCGGGCCCATGTTCGCCCGCATCGGCATCGACGCAACCGTGAACGCCACCCCCCGCGCCGTCTACTTCCCGGCGCAGTCAGGGGGCGAGTACAGCCTGATGATGAACGGCTGGGGCTCGCTGACGGGCGAGGCCTCCTACATCCTGTCGTCGATGGTCCACACGAAGGAGGAGGATGGCAGCTACGGCGTCTTCAACCACTTCTCCTACTCGAACGCCGAGATCGATGGGCTGGTCGAGCAGGCCCTCGGCACCATCGACGCGGATGAGCGGAGGCTCCTCCTCGAGCAGGCGATGGCGCTGACGATGGAGGATCTGATGGCGATCCCGATCGTGAACCTCTCGGCGATCTGGGCGGGGAATTCGTCCAAACTCAGCTATCTGCCGCGCGCGGATGAGGATACGATCGCCGTCAACGCGATCCCCGTCGAGTAATCGGCGCGGGGCCGGGCATCCCCGGCCCCCGCAACCCAGGAGACCCCATGATCC
>JBCCWM010000291.1:0-5941 GCA_039193505.1 Pseudomonadota bacterium
CTAGCTACTCCAGGCATCGCGCGGTTTGCCGCGGCGAGGGCAGGCCTCAAACCACGCTGCTGACGCCGGGGCAGATCAGCGACTACGAGGCCGCAACGCGCGTGTTCGGTCACCTGCTGCCGGACACCACACCATTGATCGGAGACAGCGAGGACGACGCGGACTGGCCAAGAGAGGACTTGCGTCTGCGCGCCCTCCCCGGCGTGAGCGTCGCCCTGCACAGATCGTGTGGAGCCCGTCGCCTACGACACCGACCTCCACAAGCGCCGGAACCCAATTGAGCGCCTGTCTCGCAAGGACTGGTGCGGCATCCCAGTGCGCCACGACCGACGCGCGGACACCTTCATGAGCGCCGTCTGAATCGCTTCTATCCTTTTTTCTAGCTAAGGGACCTGAGCCTGGCGCTGTTGTAAGAGTTGCGCGGGGGCACGGTCATTTAGACCTCCTTTAGAATTGTCCGGCACACATGCCTTCGGGGACAGTTTGGGGTGGTCGTATGTTCGATCTGGGGCGCGCGCGGAAGGCGTCGCGGAAAAGCACGGAGTCTGAGAGCCTCGACAACGCCAAGGTCGCACAGCCCGCGGGCGAGGAGGCGACCGGGATCGGTGCGGGCATGGCGGTGCTAGCCAACCTGTTTGGATTTCGTCGTGCAACCGCCGCGGAGCGCGCCGCCGACAGTACAGAGATCAACGAAGAGATCACGGCGGTCAGAGACGCGAAGACATCCGCGACGGACGCGACGCCCGACCTTGTTCATGACCGCGATGCGGCACCAACGCCCACTGGCATTTGGCGCACTTCGTCGGAAGCCGAGACCCATGAGGCCCTTGGTTCCGCGGAACGCGACGCCCGTGCGGGGGTGGTTCGGCAGGACGTAGATCTCTCGCAGCCGGTGGTCACGAGCGCCGATGTGGACGTGCTGACACTGTCGAGTGCGCAGCGTATGCACTTCGAGGCGGCGGCCCCGCTGACGGGTCACACTGACACGCCAGTCCCTGCCAGCGCCCCGACTGCCGTGACGCTGGCGATGGGCGGCACAGTCCGGGAGACCGTTGGCGATGGCGGGACGATTGCGTCGGACTATGACCCGTCCGGCAGCGTTGTGGGCGTCCTGGAGACCGAGGACGCCACCGGCGACACCCACACCTACACGTTGGTCTCCGACCCATCGGGCAAGTTCGAGATCGTGGGCAACGAGGTGCGGGTCAAGCCGGGTCAAACGATCGACTATGAGACCGAACAGGGCTTCGACCTGACAATCCGCACGACCGACAGCACCGGGTTGAGCCACGAGGAGGTGGTCACGCTCAGCGTCGCAGACTTCGAGGGCTTTGCGACGGCTGGCGACGAGGGCGCGTCGTTGACCGGCACGTCGGAGGAGGACCGTCTCACCGGTGGCGCGGGCGGTGACACCCTCGCCGGAGGGTCTGGCGACGATCTCCTCTTTGGTCTCGATGGGGCCGATCATGTCTCGGGCGACGCCGGGGACGATGTGCTTGGTGGGGGCGATGGAGACGACCATCTCCGAGGCGGGGCGGGCGACGATGTGCTCGACGGGGGCGCGGGGACGGATGTTGCCGTCTACGACGGTGAAATCTCGGACTATGCGCTTCAGTACAATAGCGTGTCGGGTGAGTTCACTGTCACAGACCTCAGGGTCGCCGATGGCGATGAGGGCTCCGACATTGTCCGCAACGTCGAGGTCTTCCGCTTCGCAGGCGACGCCTTCACTCCCGACGAGATCCGCGCCTACATCGATGGGTCCGCCCCCAGTGCGATCCGGCTGGAGGGTGGCACCGTCGGCGAAACGGTCGCTGACGGCGGAACCATTGACGCCGCCTTTGATCCAGCGGGGACGGTCGTAGGTGTCTTGGCGACCGAGGATGCGAGTGCCGGGGACACGCACACCTACACCCTCCTCTCAGATCCGTCGGGCAAGTTCGAGCTCGTCGGCAACGAGATCCGCGTCCGCGCCGGGGCGACCATCGATTTCGAGACGGATGACAGCTTTTGGCTCACGGTCCGCACGACGGACATCAACGGGCAAACCGACGATCAGACGTTGTCCGTGAGCGTGGCCGACTATGAAGGGCAGTATGCCGCCGGACCGCTTGGCGAGACGATCATCGGGACGAGCGAAGAGGACTGGATTGCGGGGGGTGCGGGGGCAGATCGCATCGATGCGGGTGCAGGCGCCAATGTCGTCTCCGGCGGCGGTGGAGATGATCGGATCACCGGGGCTGGATCCCTCGCCGGGGATGCGGGCAACGACCGGCTGACCGCGGTGGACGGCACCACTGATCTGAGCGGTGGCACCGGCGACGATCGACTGGACATCGCGACCGATGGCGCGCTGAGCGTCGATGGCGGCGAAGGGCAGGACACGCTCAGCCTTGCGGGCGGCGACGGCACCGACGTTCAGTTGACTGGGGACGGCGTGGGCCGGTTTGGAGGTGAGGGCGTCTTCTCCGAGATCGAGGCGATCGAGGGCACCGCTGGCGCGGACCGGATCGATGCGCGTGCGGATGGTGCGGGTCTGTTGCTCGGCGGGGGTGCCGGCGACGACGTGATCCTCGTGGGCTCGGGCGACGATGTGGTGGATGGCGGCACGGGGGATGACAGGGTCGTCTTTTCCGGCAGCAGAAGCGACTATCAGATTGCCGCGGCTCCCGATGGGTCTGGCGTGACCGTGACCGATCTCCGCCCCGGCGCGCCGGACGGAACGGATCTCCTGATCGCGGTCGAACACCTTACATTCGCCGATGGCGCGTTTCGCATCGTAGCCCGCCTCGACGGGGCGGCCGACGCAGCCCTCGCGCCCACGGATGCGCAGGAGATCTATGTCGGGAGTTCGGGGAGCGAGTATCTCGACTTTTCGGGGAGCGAAACTGGTGTTCGCGTCGACTTTTCGCAGGATGTGCCAGGGTCCGGTGGGGCCGCCGAAGGCGATGTCTCAGCGGGCGGGATCGAGCGGGTCGAGGGCTCGGGCCACGACGACACGCTGATCGCGGGTCAAGGCGTCACGTATCTCGGCGGCGGGGCCGGCGACGACATTTTGGAGGGCGCCGCAACCGACGATACCTTCGTGGGCGGTGCAGGTGATGACGCGATCCTTGGGGGGGCGGGCGTCGACACGGCGGAGTGGGAGGGTCCGCTGGCGGAATTCGCCGTTGAGTACGATCTCCCAAGCGACACGTTCACAATCACGATGCTGGACGCCAGCGATGAGGGCGGCGGGACCGATACTGTCACGGGCGTCGAGATCTTCGTCTTTGACGGCGTGTCCTACACGGCCGCCGAGATGGTGTCCGAGGCGGCGAGACAGGCCAGCAACGCGCCGACGGCACTCAGTTTGGCCACCGGCGGTTCGGTGGATGAAACTGTCGCGGATGGCGGTTCGATTGGGATCGCCTACGATCCTTCAGGCCAGGTCGTGGGCACGCTTCAGACCGTGGATCTCGATCTCGGGGACAGCCATGTCTACACGCTCCTCTCTGACGTGTCCGGCAAGTTTGAGATCGTTGGCTCCGAGATCCGCGTGCGTGCGGGGCAGACCATCGATCATGAGACCGACGCGAGCTTCGAGCTGACGATCCGCGTCACAGATGTCAGCGGCAACACGCTCGACAAGGTGCTCACGATTGCAGTCGCGGACTATGAGGGGGCAGGTGCGGTCGGGCCGGGTGCGGCTGCGCTGACAGGGACATCGGAAGAGGACACGATCACTGCGGCGCGGGGTGCGGGCCACAGCACGGTCGATGGCGGCGCGGGTGAGGACACGCTGGTGGTCGAGGGCTCGGCCCGCCAGATCGACCTGAGCGCGGACGGTGCGCTTCGGATCGACTTCGACGCAGTCGATGGCAGCGGCGATGTGCTGTCGGCCACTGATGTCGAGACGGTTGTGTTCGACGACGCCACTTGGATGGTCTCCGCGATTGAGAGCGGGACGGGCGGCGGCGACACCCTGGCCGGGTCGGCCTCCGGCGATGTGATCGCAGGCAATGGAGGAGACGACGACGTTGCGGGCGGCGACGGCGCAGATTTCCTCTTTGGCGGCGCAGGGGCCGACACGCTCCTCGGTGGGACAGGTGACGACTACCTTCAAGGCGGCGACGGCGCCGACGCCCTGACAGGGGGCACGGGGGACGACGTTCTCGACGGCGGCGACGGCGTGGACAGGGCCATCTGGGACGGACCTCTCTCGGACTTTTCGATCGCCTATGATGGCGCGAGCGGGATCTACACCGTCATCGACATGACAGCTGCGGGCGGCAACGAGGGCACGGATATCGTGCGTAATGTCGAGACGTTCCGCTTTGCCGGCACAGACTACTCCGAGGCCGAGATCCAGGCCTATATCGCCGACACGGCGCCGACCGCGATCACATTCGCCAGCGGCGGCAGCATCGGAGAGACCGTGGTCGATGGCGGGACAATCGGTCTCGCCTATGACCCCTCCGGTGCCAACGTCGCAACTCTCCAGGTGAGCGACGCGGACGCGAACGACGTCCACACCTACACCCTTGTGTCCGATCCCTCGGGGCTCTTCGAGATTGTCGGCAACGAGGTGCGGGTTCGGGCCGGCGCCAGCATCGATTTCGAGACCGATCCGAGTGTCGACCTCACGGTTCGCGTGACCGACATCAGCGGCAACACCCATGACGAGATCCTGACCATCAGCATCCAGGACTACGAGGGCAGCTACGCGTCCGGCGCCACGGGTGAGACGATCACCGGCACGTCCGAGGAGGACACGATCACCGGGGGCGACGGCGATGACGACATCGGCGGTGGGTCGGGCGATGACACGCTCTCCGGGGGCGCCGGCCACGACACCATCACGCTCGGGACCGGTAACGACGCAGTCGATGGCGGCACCGGCACCGACCGGGCGGTTTTTGCGGGCGATCTGGAAGACTTTTCGGTCAGCTACGACGCCGGCAGCGACACGTTCACGATCACCGACCTCAACCCGGCGGACGGGGATCAGGGCACCGACACTGTCACGGGTGTCGAGATCTTCACCTTCAACGGCGTCGATTACAGCGTCGCCCAGATGCTTGCCTACGCCGATGGCAGTGCGCCGACCGCGATCACGATGACCGGCGGAACAGTGAGTGAGAGCGTCGCGGATAGCGGGACCATCGGCATCGCCTATGATCCGTCGGGCGCGGTTGTGGCAACGCTCGGCGTTCTCGACGCCAGCGGTCCCGACGATGTGCACACCTTCACGCTTGTCAGCGACCCATCTGGCACGTTCGAGATCGTCGGAAACGAAGTTCGCGTCCGCTCCGGCCAGACGATCGACTTCGAGACCGATGAGACGTTCGACCTGACCGTCCGCGTGACGGACATCAGCGGGGGGCAGCATGACGAGGTCCTGACGATCAGTGTCCAGGACTATGAGGGGAGCTACGCTGCATCTGCCGGCGGTGAGACGGTTACAGGCACGTCGGAGGAGGACACCATCACAGGTGGCGCCGGCCAGGATGTTCTTGCGGGCGGAGCGGGCGACGATCTGATCGAGGGTGCCGGCGATGACGACGAACTTTCCGCGGGGGAGGGGGATGACGTGCTCCGCGGCGGCGCGGGCGATGACGAGCTGATGGCTGGCACGGGCACCGACATGCTCGACGGCGGCGCGGGGGATGACAGGTTCGAGGTCGACGTCGGGGACGGGACTGTCACGGTCATCGGCGGCGACGATCACGACCTGCTCGATTTCGAACAGGGGGGAGGCCCCGGCGGCTTTACCGCGACGTTCACCGGCGACGGCGCGGGCACGTTTTCGGCCGATGCCGGTCCCGCGAGCGGTTCGTTCTCAGAAATCGAAGAGCTCGAGGGGTCGAGTGGCGACGACACCTTCGATGCGAGCCTCGACACGGTCGGTCTCGAGCTCGACGGCAACGGTGGTGACGATCACATCACCGGTGGGTCCGGC
>JBCCWM010000292.1:0-5818 GCA_039193505.1 Pseudomonadota bacterium
CCGTGACGTAGAACACATCGGCGGGACTTGTGAGGAGGAGCGCATCCACGCCGTGCTGGGACATTGAGGACTGGAGCCTCTCAATCCTCTGCCGGTACTCCGATGCTGGGAACACCAGCGAGCGGTAACACATCTCCGGGTCCTTCGCTGACGATCGCCCAGACCCGTGCCTCAGGACCGACAGGCAGGCCGGCCATCAGCGCCGCAAGCCCCGCGCCACCCGAGGCCGTGGTCTCGAACCCGAGACCGGCGAGGCAGGTGAGCGCCTCGTTCGCTTCCCGCTCGGAGATCGTCACAAAGCAGTCGGCGTCCCGCGCAAGGCCGTTCAGTGCAACGAGCGACGGCGTTTTGCAGTCAAGGCGCCCCATGCAGGAGACCGGACCGACCGTCTCAACAACGCGACCCGCCTTGATGCTGTCGCGCAAGGCGGGGGCGGCCTCGGGTTCGACCACGACGATTTCCGGCGCCGCGCCCCACATGCGGCGCGCATAGGCCGCGACCGCGGCGGCAAGCCCACCGACACCCGCCTGGAGGAGAATGTGCGTCGGCGGCTCGGCCATTTGGTCTGCTGCCTCGGCGGCAAGCTGCAGATACCCTTCCATCACCCGGTGCGGAAGATCGGTGTAGCCCGGCCACGAGCTGTCGGAAAGGAGGGTCCAGCCCTCGGTGGCGGCCGCATCCTGGGCTGCGGCCATACCCTCCTCATAAATCTGCCCGGCGCGGACAACGCGTGCCCCGAGCAACCGGAGGCGCTCGGCGAAGGCCTCCGGCACCGTTTCGGCCAGGTAGATGATGGCCTCAGCACCAAAGAGCCTGGCACCCGCGGCCACCGACAGTCCATGGTTCCCCGCGCTTGCGGCCACGAAGCTGCGACCGGCGAGTGCCGTCTCCACTCGGCCATGACCCGCGTTCGCCGCCTCGCGAGCGATGGCGTAGGCCGCGCCGAGGGCCTTGAAGCTGCCGAGCCCCATCCGGTTTCGCTCATCTTTGATCTGCACCGAGGCGACGCCGACCCGCCGCGCCAGGTCTGGGACCTCCACGAGGGGTGTCGGCGCGTGCCGGGGGCACTGCGCAAGCAGGGCGGCGACCGGCATCGGATCGTCGGCCGGAAGCCCGGCCTCAAGCGCGAGACCGTCGCCCCGCCACGGATTGCTCATGACCACCGGCACCGTCCGCCTCCGCTTCGCCCCACGGACGCACGGCTAGCACGGAAACCGGCTTAGGTCGCGCCCCCCGATCCGTCGGGCCGGTGAACACGCGGACGGAGGCAACCCGAAGGCCTTTTTGGGACAGGTCACTCGGGTGCGCGTCAACGCCCATGTCCGGGCCGGCGCAACGGGATACGGGGCACCAGCAGATGCGCGTCGCGACCGCCGCCGAAGTGCAGGACATGCCGCCCCCGATTGACGGAGGTGTCCTTCTTGAAGATCGGTGCGTGCACCAGATCCCGCGCGGACACGATCAGGGCCAGTCGCTCGCCCGCCTCGAAAAATGTGCCGCTCGGACAAAAGGCGATCTCAAGCGGCACGACCTCGCCTGGCTTCAGCGGCTCGTCGCGGGCGCAAAGGGGCACGGGCTGCCATGGCGTTGAGACGGCCGCATCCAGTTCTCGCCGGGCCGCGCGACCGTAGCCTCTGGAGATCATGTCCTGATCCTGACCGACCGCGCCGTAGAAGCGCACGGACCGGCCATTCGCATCGCGTTTGTCGAGGAAGCAGCAGAGCACCATATCGTCAGGAGGTGTTTTGTCGCCTGCACCGGCACGGGCCTCGATCCAGAGCTTGAGCTTGGCATAGCCGGTCAGCTCTGTCGGCTCCTCAAAGACATGCTCGAACGCCGCTTGGCCTGTCGTGCCGTCATAGACCACTTCGCCCGAACTCCCCTCCTCCATCGTCGAAAGGGCGCTCCCGCTCCGAAGGAAAAGCGGCGTGTACTCGGTCCCCTCCAAAGGCCAGCTCTGCTCCCAGCGCACATCGAAGCACGTCGCACGGTCCTTGCGCACCTCGACCCGGACGGGCGGCAGAGTGTCGAACCTGTTTGGCACACCCTTCAAGAAGCGGTCCATAAAGTCCTTTTGCAGGGCGAGGCTTTCGGGCTTGTAGAACTCGGTCCACTTTCCGCTCCGGTGGGTGTAGAGCCACTTTTGCTCGGAACTCGCCTTCTCATAGGCGCGGAACGAGCCGAACGTGTGCAACTCGTGGTCTGAGAAGGACGCGCAGAGCAGCATCGGCACCTCAATCTTGGGGAGCGGTGGAGCCTTCTTCTTCCAGTAGCCGTCGTAGAACGGGTGGCGTCTGAGCGCCTCAGTGGGGATCGCCTCCTCCGTCGAAAGATACTCCTCAAGGGTGTTGTTGAGCGGTCCCTTGACCTCTGTGTGCCACCAGAAGTCGAGGAAACCGATATCCGGAACGCCGCCGCGACACGCGAGGTCGCGGTAGAGATCGGAGACCCCCTCCCAGGGAATGATGCATTTCAGGGCCTTCGGTGCGGCGTCTCCGTCGGGGATGGCTGCCGCAAGATACTGGCTGATGCAGAGAAAGCTGACACCGCAGAGCCCGACACTGCCATCGCACCAGTCCTGCGCGCCGACCCACTCGATCGCCTCTCGATAGCAATCCCCCTGATGGCGGGACATGATCGAGGCCGGGCCGCCGCTGTTGGAAAACCCCGGCAGGTTGAGATTGATTTGCGTGTATCCCGCCGGGACCCAGAAATTCGGGTCCGGCGCCTCCCAACTGGTCAATGTCGAAAAGCGTGGCGTCCCGCCGGACTGAGGCAGCAGCCTGTACTGCTGAGGCGGTCCGCCCAAGGGCGTTTTCTTGAGGGCCGGCGTGAGGTGGTTGTCGTAGGGATGGGCGCACATCACCACGGGCATCGGGATCGCGTCCCGTGTGGCCTGCTTCGATTTGAAGACGTTCGCAGTGAGGCTGAAGCCGCCCGATATCGGGATCTCTACATCGTACTCAGCCAGGACATCCGGATCGGGCTCGATGAGGTGGCATTGCGGCTTGACAATCTGCCCACTTCGGATCGCCTGCCGCAGGATCGGCCAGGCCGCACGGATGGTAGAGACTGTCCCAGACATGTTTTCCCCCTTCGGTCCCGGGGGCCACGGTATCAAGCGACCGTCCGACGCCGCTGAACCTCGGTTAAGTGCGGGCAAGATTTTTGGCGGGCCGCACGCACCAACGATGTCCTGATCAAGGCTCCTGAACGGGAGACGGACGAATGCTCCGGCGCGTCATCTCCGCGGGAACGGCGCGGGGCGCCGACCGTCGCCGGCGAAGAAACCTGGAAAACCCCTGGGGCGTCACCCCCAGAAAGCGCGCAATGTCCTTTTTGGGAGCAAGCTGCAGCACCGATCTGTGATGGGTGTCGAGGAACTGGTAAACGATTTCCGTATCGTTCGACGTCTTCGCGCAGGCCAGTTCCTTGGCAAAGAGATGTGCCTCCATCATGCGATACCGCAAATAGGTCCCGAAAGTTCCACCATGAAAGTACTCTGCGTGAAAGAGGGCGAGCGGCACGAAAGAGCCGTGCACATCCGTCACCGCGACCAGATCGTCTGACGCAAGCTCACCCGTCCACGCGCTGCTCACATTCGTACAGAGGTCACCGGCCTCAAAGAAGCGTGCGATCGTCATCCGTCCGTCCGACCAAGTCTGTCGAGAAGCGGCAAGCCCGCCCACAACGAAGGCAAGACGATCCGCGACCCGCGTCTGATTGAGAAAGACAGAACCGGAGGATGTCTCGAACGGCTCGGTTTGTTCGGAGATCTTTTGAAACTCAAGCCCGTCGAGCTCCAGCCCAAAGCGGGCCATGTCCGCCGTCAGTTCCTCTATTGGCATCGGATGCTCTCTCCGCCCTCAACTGACAGATCCTGGTGCGGTGGGTGTTTCGGCTCTCTGGACGTGAGAGCTGTGACCCCGGCGGTCGAAGACTGCAGCGTGGCCCTTGAAAACGCAAACTCTTCCCGACGACCTACCTCTCAGTCCAGCTTCAGCCATTTGCCGGGTGCGCCGCTCCCACCGCGCAGAGGCCAGCCGCCCCACCCGAGTTGGCAATGGAGAGGAACAGCCACTCGAAGCATCAGGCCGCCTCCGATCGCCCTCTAAGGAAGAGAAGCCTGAGCCGACTCGCAAAGGGACGCCAGCCGCTTGCGCCCCCTCCGCTCCTGCGGTGGATTGGGCCGACATGGCGCGCCAAGGGAAGGAAGTCCTCGAGGTCCCGGCGGGCATCGCCCCGCGCAGCCGCCCGTCGGCAACCGCGATGCGCGGTTCGTCCGCTCATGGGCTTGGAGCCGCGTCGCTCAGACCTGATGACCTGCTCAGACAAACGCGCAAACACTCGCATCGGCTCGAACCAGGCGGTTTTGCGCACGAGCTTCTCACCGGAGCGCTCGTTTCCGTTCGGGTGGCGCCGCCTGCAGTGTCGGCGCCGCCGGGACACGCGCCTCGGTGATCGCTCGGGGTTGATCCGGAGTGTCGCGCAGATGTTCTTTCGGTGGATGCGCACCGTTCCCGAGGACGCGCCCAGCAGATTTCTGGTGGCGTGCCCGCGGAGCGCGGACCCGCCACCCCCGCTTCCTCAGCGTCTCCACACCCTCACCGAGGCTGCGAAAGGTGCTCGATCATGTCGTCCACCCCGGCCCGGGCCGCTCCGCCCTCCGCCAGTGCGTCCCGCAGTCTGCTGCGACGACGGAACAAACGGGCCACGGGCGCGAACCTGACCCTTGCTGGAACGTCGGTCCATCAGCGACGCGACCATCGAGAGCCCGCCGAACACGTGGACCAACCACCCGACCTCCGCCTCCAGACCGTTTCGGCCATAGTCGCTTCGGAAGTCCTTTCCCTGTTGGGAACAGTCCGGCGCCATTAAACGCCAGTGCACCGGCGGACCAGCACTCGAACTGGCCAGAAAAACGGATCGAGCACACAGGGGCCTCTTTTGTCGTCCTCGACATGCATCCCGCGGCGCGATCGTTTGGACTCCTCGAAACGGGCCAGCGGCCGCGCAGTGCCGATACGTCCGAACATGAACCTGGAGTCGACGCCCGAAACTGACGTCGGGTCGTCTCGAAACAAAACGGCGACGTGCGGGCCGATGTGGACGTGAACTCGAGGACCGCATCCGGCAAGTTCCTTCGGGTGCTCGTCTCGCTGCAACAAGACCATGGCGCTCGGATTCCGACTGCGTTCGAGACCCGCTCCGTGGCAGAGTTCAGCGGCTTCTCGCGCTTTCCAACAGCGTGTTGAGGAGGTGGTGGGCCGGAGGGCCTCCGTTTGCCCCGCGGGAGGCCAACTCCGGAGCATCGTGGAGTGCCCGAGCGCGCAAGCGCCTTTTGTGGCACTCTTCGGCCCGGGCGGATCCAACTGCCCTCGGCACAGAGCGCCGAGCCCTTCGAAAGGGGCGTCCAGAGCCGGGTCTTTCTCGGCAGGCACAGAGAGTATCGCGTGCGCCACGCCGATCTCGTCCAGATCGCCGACCTCAAGCCCCACCCACCAGACGCGGACCTCTCCATGCCCGGGCAAGGCGGCACGGGCCCGGCTCGACCGGAGCGCCGAGGCCGCATGCGTTCTCCCCCCCGCCGAAGACAACGCCAAATCATCGGGAAGAAGGGGGCAATGAAGAACGACGGAACCATCTCAGACCGCATGCTCGGGGAGTAACGTCGGCGCTAGGTGTTTGATCCCACGGTTTGGTGGTGCGATCCATTCGGAGGAATGGGAGGAAGCACTATGGGACAGATACGTCATGGCTGCGCCACGACCGCGTACGCCGTCAGAGCGGCACTACAGCGATCGCAAGCTTCGACCGC
>JBCCWM010000293.1:0-5816 GCA_039193505.1 Pseudomonadota bacterium
ACGGTGCTGGTCACCCACAGGTTCGATCGCATTGGCGAAATGTCGTGCAATCCGGCGATCGGCGGCCTGGGAAAAGGCCACATTGTCCGGGAAATAGATGCCCTCGACGGCGCTATGGGACGTGCTGCGGATGCGGCGGGGATCCAGTACCGATTGCTCAATCGGAGCAAGGGGGCGGCCGTTCAGGGGCCAAGGACGCAGGCAGACCGAGAGCTTTATCGTTCAGCGATACAAACGCTCGTGCGCGACCGAGACGGTTTGAACGTCATTGAGGCAAGCGTGGAGGATATCATCCTGTCTTCCGGCAACATTGGTGGAGTTGTTCTGGACGATGGCACTCAACTGACATCAAGGGCCGTCGTTCTCACCACCGGCACATTTCTGCGCGGGATGATCCATATAGGTCATGAGCGCCGTCCTGCCGGTCGGATGGGGGATGCTGCGGTCACGACCTTAGCGCAACGTCTGCAGGATCTCGCCTTGCCTCTGGGTCGCTTGAAGACGGGGACGCCGCCTCGACTGTCAGGGCGAAGCATCGACTGGGGGCAGGTCGAAGTGCAACCAGCGGATGAGGACCCTGTTTTCTTCTCTTTTTTGACGAAGACAGTGGCGCAACCTCAGGTCTCCTGCGGTCTCACGGCAACGAATGAAGACACGCACGCGCTCATCCGGGATAATCTTATGGACTCATCGGTCTATGGTGGCTCCATTGCAGGACGAGGGCCGCGTTATTGCCCGTCGATCGAAGACAAAGTGGTGCGGTTTGCGGATCGATCATCTCACCAGGTCTTCCTCGAGCCGGAAACGCTGTCGGGGGAAGTGGTTTATCCGAACGGGATCTCAACCTCGCTTCCGCCGGCGGTTCAAGAGCGCATGGTGAAGTCGTTGCGCGGCCTTGCGCGGGCCGAGATCCTCCAACACGGATACGCCATTGAGTATGATTATATCGATCCGCGCAGTCTTACCCGATCCCTGTCTGTGCGACAGGCACCGGGCCTCTACTTGGCAGGGCAGATCAACGGTACCACGGGGTATGAGGAAGCCGGAGGCCAGGGGCTGGTGGCCGGTGTGAACGCCGCTCGGAGAGCGCAAGACAGGCCGCCATGGGAGCTTGGGCGGGATCAGGCCTATATCGGTGTTATGATTGACGATCTGGTGACACAGGGGGTTTCGGAGCCCTACCGGATGTTCACGTCGCGCGCGGAGTATCGGTTGTCCCTGAGGGCTGATAATGCGGATCAGAGGCTGACCAGGTTTGGGGTCGAGCTGGGATGCGTGGGTGAGGAGCGGCGCGTTGCGTTCGAGCGGAAGTCGGAGGCGTTGGCGCGCGGTCGAGAGGCGCTGGCGGCCTGCATCGTGTCGCCGCGGCAGCTCTCCAGTCTTGGCGCCGACGTGTCTCATAACGGCAAGAAGCGGTCTGCTGGGGATGCTCTCGCAGTCCCAGGCGTTTCATTCAGTGGGTTGTCAGGGCTGTTTCCTGCTCTCGGTGCGTTTGGCTCGGATGTAGGGGCCCAGTTGGAGCGCGAGGCACAGTATGCGTTCTACATTCAGCGGCAGGATCAGGAAGTGGCCGCCCTCCGTCGAGATGAGAACGTTCGGATTCCGTTGGGCTTCGACTACACTGCTTTGGCGGGTCTCTCGAACGAACTGAGGGAAAAATTGGAGGCTGTCCGGCCGGAAAGTCTCGCGCAAGCGGGACGGATCGATGGAATGACGCCGGCGTGTTTGACACTGATCCTAACCCATCTGCGCCGGCGAGATGCAAGATCTGCATGAGGCCATTGCAAGCTCCGGTGTTTCACGTGAAACATCGGAGCGGCTGCGCTTCTACGCTGAGATGCTCCTCAAGTGGAACAAGCGGATCAATCTTGTCGCTCGCTCAACCGAGCTGATCCTGTGGCACCGCCATTTTGCCGATTCGCTCCAACTTCTCGCTCATACACCACCTAATGCGCGGCTTTGGTTGGATGTTGGGAGTGGTGGAGGCTTTCCAGGGTTGGTCGTTGCGGCGGCCGCGGCGAGTGATGATCCGCCTTTGCAGGTTCTTTTGGTGGACAGCGATGCCAGAAAAATTGCATTCTGCAGAGAGGTCATTATGCGTCTCGCGTTGAACGCGCAGGCGATCACAGGGCGGATTGAACACTTGGATCCTATACCAGCAGACGTCATCTCAGCGCGCGCGGTCGCGCCGTTGCCGAAACTGTTGGAGCTCTGCGCAAACCATGGAACATCCAGAACTCGTTACATTTTTCCGAAGGGATCGGAGTACGAGGAGGAGATTGCGGCCGCCGGCGCTGCCTGGCCGGAGACGTATGATGTCGTGCCGAGCGCGACGGATCCCGAGGCTGTGCTCCTGATGTGCGGAGGTTAGCCCGTGGCGCCCCACATCCTTGCTGTGACGAACCAAAAGGGCGGCGTCGGGAAAACGACGACGGCGATCAATCTGGCCACCGCTTTGGCCGCAGTTGGATCGCGGTGTCTCGTGATCGATCTCGATCCGCAGGGCAACGCATCCACTGGGCTCGGTATCACCTGGACGGAGCGCCAGACATCCGCTTACGACCTCCTGACGGGGATGAGTGCGTTGTCGGCCATCGCGCGTCCGACACGGGTCGAAGGGCTCGACATCGTCCCTGGGACGGTTGATCTGGCATCCATCGAAATCGCCCTCGGGTCGGAGATGCGGCGGACCCATCGCCTTCGTCATGCGCTCTCAGCGGCGGAGGTCGGGGACTATGACTTCATTCTGATCGACTGTCCGCCGGCCCTCAACCTCCTCACGATCAATGCGCTCGTCGCGGCGCAAGCGGTCCTCGTTCCGCTGCAATGCGAGTTCTTTGCGCTGGAGGGTTTGAGCCAGCTCCTCAAGACAATCCGCGAGATCAGGGAAACGGTCAATCCGGCGCTGCGCATACAAGGTGTTGTGCTCACGATGTATGATGCACGCAACAAGTTGTCTGAGCAGGTTGCCGAAGACGTTCGCCAGAACCTCGGTGCTCTGGTGATGAAGACTGTTATCCCGCGCAATGTGCGCCTGAGCGAGGCGCCGTCCCACGGCATCCCCGTCCTTCTCTACGATCAACGCTCGAGCGGCAGCATCGCCTATCAACGCCTCGCGGCCGAGCTTCTGGCCGTGACCCAACCCGAACCGACTGTTTGAGGCGCGCCATGGTCCAAAAATCAGATCGCAAGGGCCTTGGCCGCGGATTGTCTGCGCTCCTCGCGGATGCCGAGCCGGAGAGCGCCCGCCCAGACGACACCGTTCCAATTGATCTCATCGAAGCGAACCCGGATCAGCCCAGGCGAAATTTCGACCCCTTAGCGCTGGACGATCTGACCAAATCGGTCGCTGAGAAGGGGATCTTGCAGCCTCTGGTTGTAAGGGCGGCACCCGGCAAGCAAGGCCGGTATCAGATCGTTGCTGGCGAGCGTCGGTGGCGGGCGGCCCAGAAGGCCGGTCTCCACGACATTCCGGTGGTCATCAGAACGCTCTCGGATGCCGAAGTTCTTGAGCTTGCGATCATCGAGAATGTCCAGCGGGCGGACCTCAACCCACTGGAAGAGGCGGAGGGATACCGGCAGCTCATCGAGCGCTTCGGCCACACCCAGGATCAGATCGCAACAGCGCTCGGCAAGAGCCGGAGCCATATAGCGAACCTCCTGCGCCTCCTGGCGCTGCCATCAGACATCCAAGCTCTGCTGTCTTCTGGCGCGATCAGCGCCGGGCATGCGCGCGCCCTTTTGCCGATCGACGATCCCATGGCACTCGCCCGCCGCATTGTCGATGAGGGTCTCTCCGTGCGCCAGACCGAGGCTCTGGCCAAAGTGAAGAAGGACCCGGCAGCGCCGGCCCGACTGAAGGCGAAGAAAGACGCAGACACCCGCGCGCTCGAAGCGGATTTGTCGGCGCAACTGGGTCTCAAAGTCCGGATCGACCACGGCCCGAGTGGGGAGCGTGGAGAGCTGCGGGTGAACTACCAGACGCTCGATGAACTCGACACACTCTGCCAGCGGTTGATCCGCTGATCTCACGCGGCCGGGGCGACCGTTTCCATTAGCTCCGAGATCAGGGCATTGAGCACCAGACGACCCCGGTCAGTCGCAGCGAGGGTGTCGCCGTGCCGCGTCAGGAGGCCCTCCGCCTCCCAAAACGCGGTCTCGGGTGTGAGGCCGCCGAGGGCGCGGAGCCGTCTGATCGAGAGCCCCTGCCGCAATCGGAGACCCATCATCAGGTACTCCGCCGCGTGGGCCTCTTGCGAGAGGACAGTCTCCTCGGAGAGACCCTGGCCATGCGCTTCGACGGTCGTGAGCCAGGTCTCAGGGCGGAGAAGCGTCTCCGTCGCGCGGCGCGGTGCGGAGCCGAACCGCCCATGCGCGCCGGGCCCAACCCCGACAAAATCGCCCGCCGTCCAGTAGACGAGGTTGTGCCGGCTCTCCCCGCCCGGCACCGCATGGTTGGACACTTCGTAGGCGGGCAGACCCGCGGCCTCGGTCAAGGACTGCGTCAGATCGTAGAAATCCGCGCCGCGATCCGCATCGGGAAGGCCCGGCAAACGCCCGATCGCAGCACGGGCGCCGAAGGCCGTTCCGGGCTCGATCGTCAGTTGATAGAGCGACAGGTGATCGGCCGCCAGAGCGAGGGCAGCCGTGAGCTCCGCCTCCCAGGCAATGAGCGTTTGGTGCGCGCGGGCGTAGATGAGATCGAAGCTCACCCTAGGAAAGATCGAGCGGGCGAGGTCGAACGCGGTCCGCGCCTCCACGGCGGAGTGCAGCCGGCCGAGCGCGCGAAGATCGGCATCATTGAGCGCCTGAATGCCAAGGGACACGCGGTTGACGCCAGCGGCACGGTAGCCACGGAACCGGGCCGCCTCCACAGAGGTCGGGTTGGCCTCGAGCGTGACCTCCGCATCGGCCTCGACCTCCCAGAGGCGGCCGACTGCGTCGAGTACGGCGCCCACGGTCTCCGGCGCCATCAAACTCGGCGTGCCACCGCCGAAGAAGATGCTGGTCACACGCCGCCCGGGGGTCCGCTCCGCCATGCTCATGAGCTCGCGGACAAGGGCTGAGCCGTACCGGGCCTCATCGATCCCCTGGCGGACATGCGAATTGAAATCGCAATACGGGCATTTGGCCTGACAGAACGGCCAATGGACGTAGACGGCGAGGGGCTCAGCCATTGGCGAGGAGCGTTCGGAGCTTGGCGAAGGCGACCGCGCGGTGGCTCATCGCGTGTTTGACGGTAGGGTCCATCTCCCCGAAGGTCTCGGTGTGGCCGTCGGGCACGAAGACCGGATCGAAGCCGAAGCCGCGGGCGCCCCGCATCGGCCAGACGATGCGCCCCTCGACCGCGCCATCGACAACCCGGTCGGACCCGTCCGGCCAGGCGATGCAGAGCGTCGAGCGAAAGCGGGCACGACGGGGTTCGGGCGCCCTCAGCGCCTCGAGCTCGCGCCAGAGCCGGGTCATCGCCATCTCGAACCGCCGGCCATGGCCGGTCTCCGCCCAATCGGCGGTGGTGACGCCCGGGCGGCCCCCCAGCGCATCGACTTCGAGCCCGCTGTCATCTGAGAGGGCCGGCAGCCCGGCCCCCGTTGCCGCCGCATGGGCCTTGATCCGGGCGTTGCCCGCGAACGTGGTCTCCGTCTCTGCCGGCTCAGGCAGTCCATGGTCGGCGGCGGAGGAGACGTCGATCCCGAACTCAGAGACTAAGTCCCTGATTTCAAACAGTTTACCAGCGTTGTGGGAGGCGAGGACAAGCCGTGGGCCGATCTTCATCCAATCGCCTTCTTCTGCGCCTCGATAAGCTCTGCGGAGCC
>JBCCWM010000294.1:0-5811 GCA_039193505.1 Pseudomonadota bacterium
CGACCGATGGGCGGTCGCGCGGCGCTCCATGTCGCTTGAAACGCTCATGTCACCGACACTCCCACCGTCGGCCTGCCAGCCAGATCAACCCTGACCTATCCGAAGATTGGCTCCCTTTCACCGGCGCCCGGGGCACTGTCCATTTTGGGTGGTCGGCCCGAATGCCATCATGGCGCGTCAAGACCGACTTCGAAGGGAACCACGGCCCCAGCAGACAGGCGACCCACTTGGCTTGGTCCAGCCGCAAACAGAGAACCGGTCATGGAGTTGCGCCCCTAGATCATGGGTACGCCGACCTTCATCGCCAGCCGGGGCGCCGATCGCCCGGCGGGTCCTCATGGGAGCGATGGAGGGTGGCGCCTGCGCCGCCCACGCCTCCCAGTTTTTGTTGCGGCATCCGATCTGGGTCACCCTCGTCGTGCCGAACATCCTTGCCACACACAAACGGCGCTGCAACGAAAGCCATGTGCGATGCGACGTCTTGGTTCTACCGCCATCCAACTCCAGAAAGTGGGCGTACCCGCGGCTGGCCTGCGCGGGATCAGCGCGCGACCGGGTGCTGATGTTCAACGCATTCACAGCTCTCTGCGGTTTCCTCTCGAAGCAGGAGGCCTTTGCCCTGAGCTATCCCTCGGACCTGTAAGGGCTTTGGGTCACCGCCGCTCTTCGGCGGGTCGTGTCGATCCCGGCCCGCCCTGGCGGTTGCTCGGAACTGCGGAACTGTCGGCGCTGCCAATTGTGAGACGCCGCAATGCGCAACGAGCGTGGCACTGCCCTCGCGGCGGTGCGGAAAGAGGCGGGGGTGGACAGTCTCGATCTTGAGCGCGCTCAGACGGCTCTCTATCGGCACGGCGTCGAGACAACTTCCCCTGCCGCTCATCCACGCCCGGGCGAAATGCGGTGCAGCTATCACCGCCCCCTTTTTCTTCGCCCTGATCCGAGGGACAGATCGACCCGGGCGCCGGGGTCGATCTGCAGCCCTGTTTACGGGCCGTTGGACATCGACCAGCCGACGATGACGATTGTGGACCCGTCCGACGCTGCGGCGAGAAAGAGACGTCACCGCTGCGCAGGGAGCATGTCGGCCAGCCGGACCTGATCGAGCGCCTCGGTGGGCAGAACGGAGCGGGCGCGATGACCGGCCTCTGCCGGCTGTCCGCGATGCTTTTGCCGCCCGCATCGACCGAGCTTCTCGCGACCGTCCGCCCATGAGCCCGCAGGTCGGCATCGATGCGCCGACCGCCGCAGCACCCCTAGCCTTCCTCGAAGATCGGTCGGATCCGGGCAGCCGAGCGTCGCTAGGTGCCGTGCGTGCCGCCCGCTTGTGGCCACTGGCGTTCAATCAACTTGGGGCGGCCGACAGTGCCTGGCACGGCGGGGGCCGCTTTACCATCGAGCGTCGCTTTACGTTTTCACCGACCGCTGGGCAGACAGGCGTTCGCGCGCTCGTTCGGACCGATTTCGCACACGCTCCTGTCTGCGTCACCGCCAGTTCGTCTTTCAGCCGACGGTTTTTTCGGCGGAGATCGTACAGTACCCTCCCCGCGGTGAGCGGCCTCCGCAGAGCGGTAGAAGCACGGGTTGACACTCCCGGTTCAAGCCGCGTCTTCAGCAGCGCCAATGTCACGCCCGGCGCCGTCGCGTGTTCCTTGACCTCCGGCGTCAAGCGCCGACGTGCCTTCTCGCTCATCCATCCTTCGCCGTCCTGCCCGGAACGGTCGCGGCGGGCAAAGTCGGGCGCTTCGAGGCTGCCGGATATGTCTTAAGCTAACGACCCTCTGCGCTGGCCTCCCTGAGGCGCGCGATCACCTTCGCGCGCGTTGGCTCGTCGCAAAAGGCCGCGTCGGCGGCTGTTTGGTTGACCTGTTGGAACCGCGGCATGTCCCATCCGAATGCGGCCGCGAGGGCTTGATACTCCGTGCTCAGTCCCGTCCGGAAGAAGGGAGGGTCGTCGGTCGAGATCGTGACGGCCGCGCCATCTGCGAGAAGCGCGTCGACGGGGTGCGCGGCGAGATCGCCGAAGACGCCAAGCGCCACATTCGACCCGGGGCAGACCTCCAGAACAGTTCCACGACGCACGATCTCAGCGACGAGGTCCGGGTCCTCGATTGCCCGCACGCCGTGACCGAGCCGCGAAACCCGCAGATGCTCGAGCGTTGCGCGGACCGAGCCCGCCCCATCCAACTCCCCGGCATGCGCCGTCAGGCCGAGCCCGGCGGCGCGCGCAATGTCGAAGGCAGGTGCGTAATCGGCGGGGTGGCCGAACCGCTCCTCCCCCGCGAGGCCGAACCCGGTGAGCCGCCCGCCGGCATCCGCCGAGAGCTCCGCTGCGCGGAGGGCGCGCTCCGGCCCGAGATTGCGGATGGCGGTGCCGATGAGGCGCACCTCGACCGGCTGCGCATCGATCGCCGCATCGAGGGCTGCAAGATGCTCAGCCCAAGCCACCGGATCGCCACCGCCGCAAAGATCGGGGCAGACTAAGATCTCCGTGTAAACAACGCCCTCCGCAGCGGACGCTGCCAGAACCGCCTCGGTCAATCGGCAATAGGCCTCAGGCGTCGTCAGCACAGAGCACACGGCCATGTAGCAGTCGAGGAACGACGTGAAGTCGTGCCAGGCGTACTGTCCACTCTCATCGAAGACCCCGTCGAGGCTCCGTCCCGCCTCGGCGGCGAGCGTGCGGACGAAGTCCGGCGGCGCCGCGCCTTCGAGGTGGAGGTGCAACTCAACCTTGGGGATGGCCTCCCAGTTCACAGCCGGCTCCGTCCATATGGGCCGGGGGCGAGGCCGAGATGCGCGGCCACGCTCGCCCCGACATCGGCAAAGGCGCAGTGGCCGATCTCGCCCGGCGTCGCACCGGCCATCAGAACCGGCACACGCTCCCGGGTGTGGTCCGTGCCGGGCCAAGTCGGATCGTTGCCGTGATCGGCCGTCAGGACCAGAAGGTCATCCGTCCCGAGCAGGGCAAGGAGTTCGGGGATCCGAGCGTCGAACGCCTCCAGCGCGCGTGCATAACCCGCCACATCCCGTGTGTGGCCCCAGAGCGTGTCGAAATCGACGAAGTTCGCGAAGACGAGGTCGCCGCTCTTTGCGTCGCGGATCGCACCGAGCATCGCGTCGAAGAGCGCCATGTCGTCGGCCCCCTTGCGGACCTCGGTGATGCCGCGCCCTGCGAAGATATCGCCGATTTTTCCGATGGCAATCACCTGCCCACCAGCCTCGGTGACCCGATCGAGGAGCGTCGGCTCGGGTGGCGACAGGGCAAAGTCCGCCCGGTTTGCGGTCCGCCGGAAGGCCGCAGCGCTCTCGCCCAGAAACGGGCGTGCGATCACTCGGCCAACCCGCATGGGATGCACGATCTGCGCCGCGCTCTCGCAGAGGTCAAGGAGGCGCTGGAGCCCGAAATGGGTCTCATGCGCCGCGATCTGCAGCACGCTGTCGGCGGAGGTGTAGAGGATCGGCTGGCCGGTGCGAATATGCGCTTCGCCGAATTCCCGGAGGATCGGCATGCCTGAGCCGTGGCAATTGGCGAGCACGCCTGGAAGGCCGGCCTCGTCGATCAGGCGATCGGTCACGTTGGGCGGAAACGCCGGGACCTCGCGCGGGAAGACGTGCCACTCGAAGGGAACGGGCAGGCCCGCAAGTTCCCAGTGGCCGGAGGGCGTGTCCTTGCCGCGGCTCGTCTCGGTTGCGGCGCCCCATCGCCCCGAGGGCTCGGCGTCGAGCCCGGGGGCGGCCTGCCCCGAGGCCAGCGCCACCGCAGCGCCAAGGCCGAGCCGGTCGAGATTGGGCAGGCGGATCGCGCCGGAGCGGCCCGTCTCGGCGGCGCCGGCCGCACAGGCCTCCGCGATATGGAGAAGCGTGTTCGCGCCCGCATCACCGTAGGCCGCCGCATCGGGTGCGCCGCCGCAGCCCACGCTGTCCATAACAGCCAAAATGGCGCGGCTCACCGCGTCCACCCGCGCGGCGTCTCACCGTTGCCCGAGGTTTGGCGTGCCGGGCGTCTCCGTCGCTGGTGGCCGGACAGCCAGGACGGGGGACGCCTTTGGTGTCGCCCTTTGTCGGGCCCCTGAGCGCCTGTCACCCAACCCGCTCCAGGATCAGTGGCTTGTCCTCCGGCGGTGTGGGTTCGATCTTGTAGGCGGCGCGCACCCGTTCCGTTGCCCGAGCCAGTGTGTCGCTGTCCGCGGCATGCACGCGCGCGAGCGGCGTCTCGGCGTCGACATGCGCCCCGGTGCCGGCCAACCAATCGAGCCCGACCGCAGGGTCAATCGCGTCCGTTGCGTTGCGCCGCCCGCCGCCGAGCTCGATCACGGCAAGACCGAGCGCACGCGTGTCGACGGCGCTCACAAAGCCAGGGTCGTCGACCGTGATCTCTTCGACGACGGGCGCGCGGGCGAGGTGGCGGTCCGGCGCGGAGAGAAGGTCCGAAGGCCCGCCGAGGGCCGTCACCATGCGCCCGAAGATCTCCGCCGCGCTGCCGCTCTCGAACGCCTCGGCAATCTGCGCGCGGCCGGCCTCGGGCCCGTTGGCAAGCCCGCCGAGCGCCAATGCCTCCCCCCCGAGCGCAACGGTCACGTCCCAAAGCCGCCCGTCGATCTCAGCGCCGGTCAGAAAGTCGATCGCGAGCCGCACCTCGATTGCGTTCCCGGCCGCCGGCGCCAAAGGGGCATCCATGTCCGTCAGGAGCGCGGCCGTCGGACACCCGGCGCCGGTGGCCACATCCACAAGCACCCGGGCAAGGGCTCGCGCCGCCTCCACCTTCGCCAGGAAGGCCCCGGAGCCGGTCTTCACGTCGAGGACCAGACCGCCGAGCCCCGCCGCGAGTTTTTTCGAGAGGATCGAGGCGCAGATGAGGTCGATGCTCTCGACCGTCGCCGTGACGTCGCGAACCGCATAAAGACGACGATCCGCCGGTGCGATCTCGGCCGTTTGCCCGACGATGGCGCATCCGATCTCTGCGGTCACGCTCTTCAACCGGTCCAGATCCGGCGTGCTGTCATAACCCGGGATCGTGTCGAGCTTGTCGAGCGTGCCGCCGGTGTGGCCGAGCCCACGACCCGAGATCATCGGAACATAGGCGCCACAGGCCGCGAGCGCCGGCGCGAGCATCAGCGAGACCGTGTCACCAATTCCACCGGTGGAGTGCTTGTCGAGCACCGGCCCCGGCACATCCCAGCCGAGCACCGCCCCGCTGTCGCGCATCGCCTGTGTCAGGGCCACACGCTCCGCATCCGACATCGGCCGGAGGCAAGTGGCCATCGTGAAGGCGGCGATCTGAGGGTCCCCGACTGCGCCGGATGTCACGCCGTCCACAAAGGCTCGGATCGCCTCCGGGGTCAGGGGCAGGCCGTCGCGTCGCGCCGCCAGAAACTCCGTCGTCAGCATCAGTAGCCGCCCGCAATCGCGGGCGCGTCTTCTCCATCCAGCGTGGCGAGAAGGGCGTTCAGGACACTCGACGCGCCGATCCGGAAGGTTGTCGGGCTGACCCAATCTGCGCCCATCACCTCCTCGGCGAGCGCGATGTAGCCGGCGGCATCAAGGGTCGACTTGATCCCTCCCGCGGGCTTCAGGCCGACGGGTCGCCCGGCGGCGCGGATCTCCTCAAGAAGGATGCGGGCAGAGACAGGCGTTGCGTTCACAGCAACTTTGCCTGTCGAGGTCTTTAGAAAGTCCGTCCCGCCTTCGAGCGCGAGCTGCGCTGCTTGGCGGATCACGCTCTCCTCGCCGAGAACGCCGGTCTCGAGAATGGCCTTCACGGGCGCGCCGTCCGCCGCCTCCCGCACACGCCGCACCAGCGCGGGGATGCCG